>NZ_JBQTDC010000018.1:0-77394 GCF_052353045.1 Halomonas sp. AOP7-B1-5
TGTGTTCGCCTGCCTTGATATTTGGTGACTTGTCACCCTCATCGGCAAACGCCCACATGAATTACCTGATCAAATTGTTAAAGAGCTGTTTCGCTTGAGGTTAATGTTACCAACAATTGACTCGATGACCGGAGCCGCTTGCCTCAGCGAGGAAGGCGTATTCTACGCATTTCCTGGTGTTTGTCAACCGCTGTTTTCAGCGGGTGAAGTGAGCGACGTAAATCTCGCTAACCTCCTGACAAACCGAAGGTTTTCACCTTCATTCACCGCTGGTAACGCTTGGCGTCCCCGGCAGCGGATGCGTACTTTACGGATTCGCCGCCGGATTGGCAAGGGCTTTTTTAAAGATAGTTTCAAAAACTTCAAATAAGCGTCACACGGGCGTAACGTTTCTTACCTGCCTGTATTACGTAGGCCTTACCCGTCGCCAGCATAGTGTCCTGAGCAACGGCTTCTCCATCAACCTTAACACTGCCGTTTTTGAGCATATCCTTTGCCTGGGCACTGTTCTTGGTCAGGCCAGAGCGATTAAGTACGGCCGCAATAGGTGCCTGCTCGGCCCCTTCAAAGTCCACTTCCACTTCCGGCAGGTCTTCCGGCAGTTCGCCATCGGCTAGTTGATTACCCGCTGACTTATGGGCGTTGGCGGCCGCTTCGTCACCGTGGTAGCGAGCAATCAGCTCACGCGCCAGCTCCATTTTCACGTCACGCGGGTTCGCACCCTGTTCAACGCTTTGCTTAAGCGCCTCAATCTCTTCGTTGGATTTTAGCGACAGTAGCTCAAAGTAACGCCACATCAAGCTATCGGGCATTGAAACCAACTTGTTGAACATGGAACCCGGCGCTTCATCGACCCCAACGTAGTTGCCCAGCGACTTCGACATCTTCTGCACGCCGTCCAGGCCTTCCAACAACGGCATGGTAATAACGACCTGCGGCTCCTGACCGAAGTGCTTTTGAATTTCACGGCCCATCAGCAGGTTGAACTTCTGATCGGTGCCGCCCAATTCGATATCAGCCTCAAGCGCCACCGAGTCGTAGCCCTGAACCAGCGGATACAGAAACTCGTGGATCGCGATCGGCTGGTTGGATTTGTAGCGCTTTTCAAAGTCGTCACGTTCAAGCATGCGGGCAACGGTACTTTGAGCGGCCAGCTCAATCATCTTGGCGGCGGTCAGTTCGCCAAACCACTCGGCATTAAAGCGCACCTCGGTCTTTTCAGGATCGAGGATCTTGAACACCTGCTCTTTATAGGTTTCCGCGTTGGCTTTTACATCCGCTTCGGTTAGCGGCTTGCGGGTCACATTTTTGCCGGTTGGGTCACCAATACGGCCAGTGAAGTCACCAATCAAAAAGATAACGGCGTGACCCAGGTCCTGGAACTGGCGCATTTTGGTCAGCAGTACGCTGTGGCCCAGATGCAGGTCAGGGGCTGTGGGGTCAAAACCAGCTTTGATACGCAGCTTACGCCCAGAGGCCAGCTTTTTCTTAAGCTCGTCCTCTACCAGGATTTCATGCGTACCCCGCGCCAGCAGCGCTAAAGCCTGATCCACCTCACTCATTGCCTCTCTCCATATAAACTTTGCCCAAATGGGCACACAGATGATAAATAGCCGACGATGTTACCATGCCTGCAGTTCTTGGTTGAGCCTTCGCACCGCTTTGGATGATGCTTTATGAAAACGCCCCCCGCGGCTCCCACGCTTTACTATATTGGCTTGATGTCAGGCACCAGCCTGGATGGCGTTGATGCCGCCCTGATTGCTATCGAGCCAGGCACTCCCCCAAGGCTGGTAGCCACACACGCTGAACCGATGCCGGATACGCTGCACAGCGCACTATTAGCGCTATGCCATGCCGAGCAGGCAAGCTTTGCGCAGCTGGCCTTTGCAGAAAACACGTTTTGCGCACTGCAGGCACAGGCCGTTAAGGCACTACTCGCCAAGCAGCCGCTATCGCCCCATCAGATTACCGCGATCGGCAGCCATGGCCAGACTATTGAGCATGCCCCGAGTGGCCATCACGGCGGCCCCGCCTATACGCTGCAGTTAGACAACCCCAGCCTCTTGGCGGAACTCACCGGCTGCACGGTTGCGGCGGATTTCCGCCGTCGAGATTTAGCCGCGGGCGGCCAGGCGGCACCGCTCGCTCCGGCGTTTCATCAGGCACTGTTTGGCAGAAAAAGTGCCGATCAGTTGATTCTCAACCTGGGCGGTATTGCCAATATCACCTGGCTGCCCCGTGATGAAGACCACCCCGTGCTGGGCTTTGATACCGGCCCGGCCAACGTATTGCTGGATGCGTGGTTTGCTGAACATCAAGGCGGCCGCTTTGATCAGGACGGCGCCTGGGCCAAGAGCGGCCAAGTGGATGAGAAGCTGTTAGCAGACTTTTTAGCCGACCCTTTCTTCCGCCAGCCGCCGCCGCGCAGCACAGGGCGGGAATACTTTCACGTGGCGTGGCTCAAGCAGCGGCTTACCGGCAGGGAATTGCCGGCAGATGTACAGGCCACCCTGGCGGAGCTAACCGCCATCAGCGTGGCGGAAGGTATCGGCCAACTGCTGCCTAACGGCCAACCCACCACATTGATTACCGGCGGTGGCGGTGCGCATAACGCCTACTTAATGGCACGCCTGGCCCATCATCTGCCCAACGCCACGTTTACCTCGCCCACCGCTTACGGCTGGCCGGAAGACTGGATTGAAGCAGGTGCGTTTGCCTGGCTCGCCCATCAGCGTTTGCACCATCTGCCCGGCAACTTACCTTCCGTGACGGGCGCCCAGGGGCCTCGTGTGCTGGGCGGCATTTATGCGCCCTGAGGGTGTTTAGCGTAACGCCGCTCCCCTCTGCCAGCCGTATGCGGGAAGGTAATTCAGCATAAACGGGGCATCCGGACGCATTCTGCTTTGCCGAGACTGCCAGCAGTTCGGTAATATCCCTCTCTCCCTCAGCTGCTAAGGTGCTTGAGTATGACAGACATCGCGCTAACCGAGTCGCTTGCCCAAGCGCGCGAACGCCTGCACCAGGCGCTTCAAAAGGCAGGGCGCCCGTTAAATGATGCGACACTGCTGGCGGTGAGCAAAACCAAACCGGCGGCCCTGATTCGTCAGGCTTGGGAACTCGGCCAACGCGAATTTGGCGAAAACTACCTGCAGGAAGCCCTGGAAAAGCAGGTAGTCCTGGCTGATCTCGATGATATCGTGTGGCATTTCATTGGCCCGCTGCAGTCGAATAAAACCCGCTCGGTAGCAGAGCACTTTGACTGGATGCACAGCGTGGATCGCTTGAAAATTGCTAAACGGCTAAGCGAACAGCGTCCGCCGCGTTTGGCACCGTTAAATATTTGCCTACAGGTTAATATCAGCCGTGAGGCGTCCAAGTCCGGCGTTATGCCTGAAGACGTCATGGGCCTGGCCCGCGAAATTGCCCAGCTACCCCATTTATGCTTACGCGGGTTAATGGCCATTCCCGCGCCAGCCAAAACACTAGAAGCGCAACGCGAACCGCTAGCGGCACTCAAGCAATTACTTACATCGCTGCAGGCCGCGCTACCTCAGGCCCCATTAGATACACTCTCAATGGGCATGAGCGATGACCTGGAGGCCGCCGTGCTTGAAGGCGCCACACTGGTACGCCTAGGCACAGCCATCTTCGGTGCGCGCGGGGCGGCCTAACACAACACGTTAAGGTTGCGGACACAGCAAACTCACCCTTCAATAGGATAAGCACATGGCGAGCAAGATCACTTTTATCGGCGCAGGCAATATGGCAAGCGCGATTATCGGCGGCCTTATCGATAGCGGCGTTGCGCCCACTGACCTTACCGCCACGGCTCCCAAAAACAGCGAGCTTGCGCCGGTTAAAGAGCGCCTGGGCATTAACACCCATACCGACAACAACGCTGCCATCAGTAGCGCTGACGTAGTGGTTCTGGCTGTAAAACCACAGATCATGCGCGCGGTCTGTGAAGACCTGCGAGACACTGTTCAGCAACAGCGCCCGCTGGTAATTTCGATCGCCGCAGGCCTAGACGCCGCGACCATCGACCAGTGGCTAGGGGGCAATAATGCCCTGGTACGCTGCATGCCCAACACACCCTCTTTGGTGGGTTATGGCGCCAGCGGCTTGTATGCCAATGCCGCCGTCAGCGATGCCCAGCGCGATATCGCCACCCAGCTAATGGAAGCCGCCGGCATTGTAGAATGGGTGGAAGAAGAGTCTCTTTTAGATGCGGTTACCGCCGTTTCGGGTAGCGCACCGGCCTACTTCTTTTTGATGTTTGAAGCGATGGAAGAAGCCGCCGTAAAACTTGGCCTGCCGGCTGACACCGCGCGTCGTCTAGCGATTCAGACCGCACTGGGTGCCGCCACCATGGCGCTGCGAAGTGATAAAGATCCCGCTACGCTCAAGCAGAACGTTATGTCTCCAGGCGGCACTACCGAGCGTGCTATTCAGCATATGGAAGAAGCGCAACTGCGCACTATTATTGACGATGCCATGAAAGCCTGCGCCAAGCGTGCCCAAGAAATGGCCCATGAATTAAGCAACAGCTAAACATCACCTAACGTAACGGAGACATCATCAATGGGCAGCCAATTGGGTAGTGCCGGGTTAACGCTGGTTAACTCACTGATCAACATCTATTTATTCTTACTGATGCTGCGCTTTTTATTGCAGGCTTCGCGTGCGGATTATTACAACCCGCTAAGCCAAACGGTGGTTAAAATCACTCAGCCTGTCGTCGGGCCGTTTCAAAGCTTCCTAGGGCCCGTCGCTGGGCGCTTCGACCTCGCGACCCTGGCCGCTGGCTTTGTACTAAAGGTAGTCAGCATCATCGCTATTTTTATGGTCATTGGCATCGGCATGCCGCCTATTGCCGGGCTGCTGATTGCCGGCATTGCGGCGCTTGCCAATGCTATCTTAAAGATCTATTTCTTTGCCATGATCGTGATGATCATTCTGAGCTGGGTTGCGCCGAACGCCAGCCATCCGGCAGCGCTGCTGGTCATGCAACTGGTAGAACCTATCATGGCGCCAGTGCGTCGGGTGATTCCGCCATTGGGCATGATTGATCTATCGCCGATTGTAGTATTTATCGCGATTAATCTTATCGATGGACTGGTCGTTGGCTCACTGATCCGTGCGGCTGGCATTTCCGGTGCGTTGGTAGGTCTTTAAAGGCCTACCTCAATCACCCCATACATCAGGATTTTTCCAGCAGGACTAATCTAGCAGGACTAATGCTCTCGATGCCCGATTCAGACACGCTTGCTTTTGCTGACCAGCCAACGGGCTCCGTTGGTCTTGTCACGCCGCATATTGCCCAGTTCGATACACCGCTTGCGCTCGCCTGCGGCAAAGTATTGCCCGAATATGAGCTGATTTATGAGACCTATGGCACGCTAAACGCCGAACGCAGCAACGCCGTGCTGATTTGCCATGCACTTTCTGGGCATCATCACGCAGCGGGTTATCACAGCCGGGATGACCGCAAGCCCGGCTGGTGGGACTCTCATATCGGCCCCGGTAAATCCATCGACACCAACCGCTTTTTTGTCGTGTCCTTAAATAATCTGGGTGGCTGCCACGGCAGCACCGGGCCGGTTAGCCATAACCCGGAAAGCGGGCGTCAGTGGGGCCCGGATTTCCCCATGGTCACGGTCAGCGACTGGGTCGCAAGCCAGGCGCGCTTGGCGGATCACCTAGGGATTGAACGCTGGGCCGCCGCCATAGGCGGAAGCCTCGGCGGCATGCAGGTGTTGCAGTGGACAATCACCTACCCGGAGCGCGTGGCCAACGCAGTGGTGATTGCGGCAACGCCGCGTCTTTCAGCGCAAAATATCGCGTTTAATGAAGTCGCGCGCCAGGCTATTCGCTCGGACCCAGAGTTCTTCGGCGGCTGGTACGCCGACCATGACACCGTGCCCAAACGCGGGCTGAAACTGGCACGCATGGTGGGCCATATCACCTATTTGTCAGAAGATGCCATGGGCAGCAAGTTCGGTCGAGACCTGCGTAGCGATGATCTTAATTTTGGTTTCGACGTTGAGTTTCAGGTCGAGTCCTACCTGCGCTATCAGGGTGATACGTTCTCCACCGCGTTTGATGCCAACACTTACCTGCTGATGACCAAGGCGCTGGACTATTTCGACCCGGCCGCCCTGGCTGACGGCGATCTCGCCAAGGCGCTAGCGCCCGCGCAGTGCCCGTTTCTGATTGTCAGCTTTACGACCGACTGGCGGTTCCCGCCGGCACGCTCACGCGAGCTGGTAGATGCACTGATCCGTGCAGGCAAGTCGGTTAGCTACGCCAATATTGAATCGCCTCACGGACACGACGCGTTCTTGCTGCCGGAGCCACGCTATCAGGCGTTGTTCAGCGCCTTTATGAACCGTACCGCCCGTGAGCTAGGCCTGGAGGAGATCCGTTGATGCGCGCCGACCTTGAACTGATTTACGACTGGGTACCCCAAGGCGCCCACGTGCTGGATCTTGCCTGTGGCGACGGGGCGCTTCTGGAAAGCCTGGCACGCGACAAAGGCGTGACCGGCTATGGGCTGGAAATTGATCCTGAGGGCATCACCAGCTGTGTCGCACGGGGCGTCAGCGTTATTGAGCACAACCTGGATGACGGCCTGGCCAGTTTTTGCGATCACAGCTATGACCAAGTGATCATGACTCAGGCCCTACAGGCACTCCGCCGCCCCGATAAAATGCTCGACGAGATGTTACGCGTCGCTGAAGAAGGCATTATCACGTTCCCCAACTTCGCCTATTGGCGTCATCGGGTTTATCTGGGGCTGCGCGGCTATATGCCGGTATCCAAATCGCTGCCCCATGCGTGGTACGACACGCCCAACATCCACCTGTCGACCTTTAACGATTTCGAGCACCTGTGCCGCGAGAAAGGCCTGGTAATTGTCGATCGTGCCGTGGGCGTCGGCGAGCGTCGCGGGCACTGGACTTCAAAGTGGTGGCCCAACCTGTTCGGCGAGATAGCGATTTTCCGCGTACGTCGACGCTAGTCGCACCGGCAGCGTACGCTCAAGCGCTACGCTGACCGGAATGCCCGCCTCCCAGGTGACTTGCGTTCCGTAAGCAAGCACCTCTACCCCATCGGCAATCGCCGCCTCAAGACCCGCCGCATAAGCAGCATCGATATGGGCGGCGGGTGCGACATCATCGATTCCCTCGTGGGCAATGCAGAAAAGCAGCACCGCCCGCTCGCCTTGTCGGGCCAGCGCACTGAGCGCCTGTAGGTGTTTGAGCCCACGCGCACTCACCGAGTCAGGGAAATACCCGTAGCCGTCCAGTTCCTTAAGGGTCACCTGCTTGACCTCAACGTAAGCGCGCCCTTTAAGCGGGTCCTCCAGAAGAAAATCAAGCCGCGACTCACCGACTTTTACCTCACGGTGATGCTGGGCATAGCCGGATAAAGCGTCCAATCGGTTATTACTGAGTGCCGCCTCAACAATCCGATTCGTCCGCCCGGTATGCACTGAGGCTAACGACGCACTGCCGTCAGGCTGGGGCAGCTCAATCAGCTCCCATGTCCACAAAAGCTTGCGCTTGGGATTATCGCTGGGCGACAGCCAGACGCGGCAGCCAGGAAGATTCACGGCTTTCATCGACCCGGTATTGGGGCAATGCGCCACCACTTCCCGGCCATCGTCGAGGCGTACATCGGCAAAAAAGCGTTTGTAACGGCGTAGCAGCGTGCCAGGCACCAATGCCGGATAGCGAACCGTCATAGCCGCTCCACAAAGCGGGCAATCCGCGCCACGGCTTCTTCAAGTCGAGCAACATCGTTGGTAAACGCAATCCGCACATGGTGCTCACCGCCGCGTACCGCAAAATCGATGCCGGGGGTAATCGCCACGTTTTCCTCTTCCAAAAGCCGCTCGCAGAACGCTTGGCTGTCCTGGCTATAGCGTGAGATATCCAGCCATACATAAAACGCACCCTGAGGCGGTAAATCAGGCGCCAAGCCTAACTGCGCCAGCCCATCCAGCAGTACCTGACGACGCTCGGCGAGTATTTCGCGGCGCTGCTCCAGAAGAGCCCGGCACTCGGGAGTGAAAGCGGCAAGCGCTGCATGCTGTGAAGGGGTTGAAGCCGCCAGAAAGACATTCTGGGCAAGCCGGGTTAACGGCTCGACCGCCCGCTCCGGCGCGACCAGCCACCCCAGGCGCCAGCCGGTCATACCGAAATACTTCGAGAAGCTGTTAACCACAAACGCATCGCAGGAAAGCGATGTGGCCGACAGCGGCGCGTCGTCGTAATTGAGCCCTTGATAAATCTCATCGACGATCACTTCGCCCGAGCGCTTGGCCACAGCATCCAGCACTTGGCTAAGCTGTTCGGCGCTCAACGTGTGCCCGGTAGGGTTGGAAGGCGAAGCCAGCATGGCCAGACGGGTATCGCCGCGCCAGTGGCGGCCGATCAATCCGGCGTCCAGCTGCCAGCCGCTTTCACGCCCCACCGACACCGCATCAACCTCGGCCCCCGCCAGGGCCATAAAATGGCGGTTACACGGATAGTTGGGGTCAGCCATCAGCACCCGGTCGCCACTTTCGACCAGCAGTTGGCTTGCGAGCAATAGCGCCCCTGACGCGCCGGGCGTTACCAGAATCCGCGCAGGGTCCACCTGGGCATTAAAGTGCTCGGCATAGTGGCCGGCAATTGCCTCACGTAGCGCGGGTAGTCCTGCCGCAGGGGTGTAGCGCGTCTGGCCGCTGGCCAGCGCCTTTTGGCCTGCGGCCATAATCGGCTCGGGCGTGGCGAAATCAGGCTCCCCCACTTCCAGGTGGATCACATCGTGACCTGCCGCCTCACGCGCCTGAGCCATTTCAAGTAAGTGCATCACCCGAAAGGGGGCAACGTGATTGACACGCGAATTCCAGGCCATAACAGCTCCTTAACCGAACAGAATTAAAACAAGACATAAACCATGACACAGGTCGTATAAACGGCAAGACCATAGTAGAAAGCACACTATTATGCTTGCAACGCAGCCATTTTTAAGATAAACAAGCATCCCTTTGGCGTGAGATCGTGGCACACGCTCATGGTCGATCAGCAGTCACATACGTAAGGGGCAATCCCATGCCAGTAGCGGAAAAAAAACCGGAAGCGACCAAGACTTTCACCCCGTATGAACCGGCACCGGGTGAAGAGTACATGAACGATAAGCAGTTAGCGCATTTTCGCCAACTGCTGTTGGACTGGAAGCAAGACCTCATGGAAGAGGTGGATCGTACCGTGCGCCACCTTCAGGAAGACGCTAATAACTATGCTGATCCCGCTGACCGTGCAACGCAGGAAGAAGGCTTTAGCCTTGAGCTGCGCACGCGCGACCGTGAGCGCAAACTGCTTAAAAAGATCAACGAAACTATCGAGAACATCGATGACGACGATTATGGTTTCTGCGAAGCCTGTGGCGTTGAAATTGGCATTCGTCGCTTAGAAGCCCGTCCAACCGCTACCCTATGCGTGGATTGCAAAACGCTGGCGGAGCTTAAAGAAAAACAGCTGGGCGGCTAAGCAGGTGGGTTAAACCACCTGTACGCTAACGTTGTAGGCGGGCACCTTGGGGTGCCCGTTTTTGTTTTGGGTAAAGGCTTATGACTGCTTCTTCTTGCTACCGTGGACGCTTTGCTCCCACCCCGTCAGGACCCCTACATTTTGGCTCCCTGGTGGCGGCACTGGGCAGCTATCTGGACGCCCGCGCCGTAGGCGGTGAATGGCTGGTACGGATTGAAGATATTGATCCGCCGCGTTGCCCTCAAGGGGCCGACACTACCATCCTGCGCCAGCTGGAGGCCTTTGGTCTGCATTGGGATAAAGAGATTGTCTGGCAGCATGGCCGCCACGCGGCTTATCAACAGGCACTTGAGCAGCTAGCGGCCCAGGGATTAGCCTATCCGTGCAGCTGCTCACGCAAGCAGTGGCAGGATTATGCTATTTACCCAGGCTGGTGTCGTGATGGGCTAAACGCCTCGGGCAAGCCGGTCGCCTGGCGGCTACGCAGCGATTTGGCCAAGCGCCCCATCACCTGGCAGGATCGTCTGTTCGGCCATCAACAGTTTGATCCTGCCGAGATGGGCGACGTGGTGCTCAAGCGCAAGGATAACCTTTGGGCTTACCAGTTGGCGGTTGTCGTCGACGATGCCGAACAGGGCATTACCGATGTGGTAAGAGGCTTGGATCTGCTCGACAACACGCCCTGGCAGCGCCAGCTGCAAATTGCCCTGAAACTTCCCGAGCCACGCTACCTGCATTTACCGCTAGTGGTAACATCACAAGGCCAGAAGCTCTCGAAACAGAACCTTGCGCCATCGCTTGCCGGTGATGACCGGGGTATTCGCCGCCAACTTTTTCAGGCGCTTCAAGCGCTCGACCAATCGCCGCCGCCTGAATTAGCCACAGAACTTCCGGAAAGCCAATTACACTGGGCCGTGGTCAACTGGTCGGTTGAGCGCCTTTCGCCAGCCGAACACCGCCTCTCGCCGTAAGGAATTAACTATGTATGTCTACCGCATCATGCTGTTTTTGGTGTTTGGCGGTTACTTACTCTCTCCGTTATTGATGGACGGCTGGAGCGATCCCGACGCGGTCTGGTACCGACCGTTTGCGATCTGGGGCGTATTGATTGCGCTCACGCTATGGCTTGAGCAAAAAAGGAAGTTAGATGAGCGTTGAGTTAACCGGCGTTTTACTGCTCGGATTAGGCTACCTGGGCCTGCTGTTTAGCTGTGGCGTTGCCGTAGAGCGCGGTTGGATACCCACACGGATTGCTCGCCACCCGCTGGTCTACACCCTCGCGCTAGGGGTTTATGCCAGCGCCTGGGCCATCTATGGCAGCGTCGAGTTTGCCGCCAATGCAGGATTTGGTTATCTGGCCTATTACCTGGGCGCGGCGGGTACGTTTCTGCTCGCGCCGGTGCTGCTGGTACCCATTCAGCGTATTACCCGCACCTACCAGCTCGCCTCGCTGGCGGATCTGTTTGCATTTCGCTTTCGCTCACGATGGGCAGGCACGCTGGTCACGTTGATCAGCCTGCTGGCGGTGTTGCCACTGCTGGGTATTCAGGTTCAAACCTTAAGCGATGCCATTCACTGGCTTACCGGCAGCCCCTACAGCTCTGGCGCGGCGCTGCTGTTTTGCGGATTGATTGCGGTGTTTGCCGTGGTCTTCGGCGCACGGCATAGCCATGCCCGCCAGGACCCTTTGATCAGCATTCTGGCATTTGAATCGTTGATCAAACTGTTCGCGATGCTCGGCCTGGGCGCGGCAGCGCTATGGCTTGTGTTTGACGGGCCGCAGGACCTGCAACACTGGCTGGAAGGGCCGGGCTTTCAAGCCCAGCTGGCAACTCCTCAGCTAGAGGAGGCCCAGTGGCGCACGCTGCTGCTACTGTTTTTTGCAGCCGCCTTCATGATGCCCCACCTGTTTCATATCACGTTTGCCGAAAACCTGTCGCGCCATACGCTGCTTCAAGCCAGCTGGACTCTGCCGCTCTACTTGCTATTAATGGCCATACCGATACCCCTGATTTGGTGGGCTGCTCAATCCGTCACCGACGATATTCCGGTCGCGGCCTACGCCGTTTATGTGATGAGCGAACACTGGTGGATCAAGGCGCTGGCGTTTCTGGCCGGACTTGCCGCCGCCAGTGGCACCATGATCATGATCGCGCTGGCCCTTTCCGGCATGGTGCTCAACCATATCGTGCTGGTGGCCAGGCCTCCAGAAGCCCGGAGTGACCTATATGGCTGGCTGCTCTGGCTACGCCGTGGCTTGGTAGTCGGCGTTATTATTAGCGGCTGGCTGTTTTATGAATGGGTGGGGCGTAATCACGACCTTGCCAGCCTTGGCCTGGCATCGTTTGTCGGTATGGCGCAATGCTTACCCGGTATGCTGGCGCTGCTCTATTGGCCGGGCGCCAACCGCATGGGCATGGTGGTCGGGCTGATCGCAGGCGTTGCGCTATGGCTCTGGGGGCTCTGGCTGCCGCTGGTTTTCTCGCTTCCCACACCACCGCTGCCCTTTGCCCACCTTATCCCTGCCAATGCGCCGCCCTGGTACACGGTCACTCTGCTGTCGCTTGCCACGAACATTGTGCTGCTGATTGTCATCTCGCTGTTTACGCGCATATCAGAAGGAGAAAGGTCGGCGGCAGAAGCGTGTTCTGTCGATGCGGTCATCCGCTCGAAGCGCTTACCGCTGGAAGCCGCCACCGCCGCTGATTTTTCTCCCCATCTGGCCCAGGCCATCGGCGATGAGGCGGCCCAGCGCGAGGTTTCCCGAGCGCTAAAAGCCCTCAAGCTGACGCCTCAAGAACGGCGTCCTTACGCGTTACGCAGGCTGCGCGATCGCATTCAGGCCAACCTTTCAGGCCTGATGGGGCCTTCGGTCGCCCGCGATATCGTCGACCGCTACCTGCCCTACCGCCATGATGATGCACCGGTAACCGACGATATCCATTTTGTGGAGAGTCGTTTGGAAGCCTACCGCTCGCGCCTGACCGGGCTTGCCCGTGAGCTTGACGGGCTACGCCGTCACCACCGACAAACGCTGGCTTACCTGCCGGTGGGGCTGTGCGTATTTGGCGATGATAAAGAGCTTATTATGTGGAATCAGGCGCTGACGCGGCTTTCAGGCATTAGCGGAGAGAGCGTTATTGGCTCGCGCTGCGACAGCCTGCCCGCCCCGTGGTCTGAGCTGCTGGGCAATGTGCTTTCCTCCTCGCAAACCCCGCGCTATAAACAGGCGGTGTCGCTGCACGGCAAGGACTACTTTCTGACCCTGCATAAAGCGGAGCTAAGCGGCCATGACAGCCGGGGCGGCAGCGTCGTTCTAGTTGAAGACCATACCGAGATGAAGTGGCTTGAGGATGAGCTGGTGCATGCCGCCCGCCTGGCGTCTATCGGTCAGCTGGCAGCGGGCGTGGCCCATGAAATCGGCAATCCGATTACCGGGATCTCGTCACTGGCGCAAAATTTACGCTACGATACCAACGACCCTGCCCTACTGGAAACCGCCGACCAGATTCAGCAATTGACCCAGCGAGTGACTAAAATAGTTAACTCACTGGTGGGCTTTGCTCACGGCGGTCGCCTTTCGGGCCCACCACCGGCATCGCCCGTAGCACTTACGGCGATTAGCGAAGACGCATTACACTTGATCCACCTGGCGCGCTCGGGCGAGGATGTAACGCTGACCAACGCCTGCCCTGAGGATCTTGTGGTACGCGGTGACGCGCAGCGGTTGACCCAGGTCATGGTTAACCTGCTCAGCAATGCACGGGATGCCTGTATGCCCGGCGGTCATGTAACGATTACTGCCGGCCAGCAAAGTGGCAGCGCCTGGTGGCGAGTAACCGATGATGGCCAAGGGATCGATCCGCGCGTGCGCGATCACCTGTTTGAGCCTTTCACCACGACCAAACCGGCAGGCGAAGGCACAGGCCTTGGGCTATCGCTTGCGTATCAGATTATCAACGAGCATCAAGGCAAAATAGACGTGGCCTCGCCACCTCCCGATGAGCCTCGCGGCACGGCCATTACGCTTTGGCTGCCGCTTTACCAACAGGATGACCCGCAATCCCATGCCCAGGATTCTGATTGTTGAAGATGAAGCGATTATTCGCAGCGCCTTAAAGCGCTTACTCGAACGCCATGACTATACCGTCAGCGAAGCGGGCAGCGTCGAAGACGCCAGCCAGCTGGCGCTTAACGAGTTCGATCTCATCATCAGCGACCTGCGCCTGCCGGGCGAACCGGGCACCACGCTGATCAGTGCCGCCGCCCCTGCGCCGGTGCTGATCATGACCAGCTATGCCAGCATGCGCTCGGCGGTGGACGCCTTAAAGCAGGGGGCGGTCGACTATATCGCCAAACCGTTTGACCATACTGAGCTGCTTGAAACCATTGAGCGCATTTTGCATCAGCAGTCGATGCAGCACGGCGAGCCACCCGCGATTACCGATGATGGCGGCAGCCAGCAGATGATGATCGGTAATTGCACGGCCATGCAGCAGGTCTATACGCGTATTCGCAAAACCGCCCCGGCCGACGTTACCGTACTGATTCTGGGTGAATCGGGTACCGGTAAAGAGCTTGTCGCCCGAGCGATTCATCAGCAGAGCAAGCGCGCCAAAGCGCCGCTGATCAGCGTTAACTGCGCGGCTATTCCCGAAACGCTGATCGAATCAGAGCTGTTTGGGCATGAAAAAGGGGCATTTACCGGCGCCAGTGCATCGCGCACCGGCTTAGTAGAAGCCGCCGACCAAGGCACGCTGTTTTTGGATGAAATCGGCGAGCTACCCCTGGATGCCCAGGCGCGTCTGCTGCGCGTACTGCAGGAGGGCGAAATTCGTAAGATCGGCTCGGTCGAAACCCGCCATGTGAATGTACGCCTGATTGCCGCCACTCACCGGGACCTGCGCGCCCTGTCCAAAAGCGGCGAATTCCGTCTGGATCTTTATTACCGCCTGAACGTCATGCAGATCGAGCTGCCCCCGCTTCGCGAACGCGAAGACGATGTACTGGAAATTGCCGATATTCTGCTGGATAAAGCGTGCGCTCGGCACGAACGCCCCGGCCTACGGCTTTCCAGAGCGGCCCGCCAGGATCTGCGCGACTACCCATGGCCAGGCAATGTCCGCGAGTTGGAAAATGCCTTGGAGCGGGGGGTGATTCTGGCGGAGGGCCATTTGATTCATCCTGATGACCTGGGACTTGCGCCCACGCCGTCGCGTAACCATCCGCAGGCCAACCCCGCGGCAACGCCTTCCGCTGACGAGACTGCCCAAGGAGAAGATGAGGATGATCTATCCTTGGAAGACTACTTTCAGCACTTTGTGCTTGAACACCAGGACCAGATGAGTGAAACCGAGCTGGCTCAAAAACTCGGCATCAGCCGCAAGAACTTATGGGAGCGGCGCCAGCGGCTGGGCATCCCACGCAAGAAGACCGCACGGCGTCCTTCTTGACGCCGTGGCAGGCGCCGCGAGACAAACCTAACACTTACGGCTTACGACCAACGTCTAATATACTGATTTAAATAAAAAATATCTGAAAATCGCGTTCCAGACACTGTTACCTACCCACACAAACGACTCCAAAAACCGACACGGATCCGGTAACACTTGTTTGTTACCCTGCCGCTCTGGCACGCCATTAAACCCTCAAGACGTTGAAATTTAAAAAAATTAAAACAAGTGGCACGACGAGTGCAATATTACTGGGTAAGAAAAACAAATTGGGCCGCGCGGTGGGTCGCTAACAAAAACAAAATGACACCACCCCAACCTGAGCCATAACAAAAACAACAGGGCCAGGTGAGATAACAGCACTAATAACAATAACAGGCTTACATCTCTGACTTGCTGGCGCTAAGAAGAATAAGCGCAGCTAATAAAAACAAAAGGTAGCAAGTGCCCAGAAAGGACGCGACGTACACCGAATGATCTGCGCACGAACAATAATAATAGCAGTGAGTGTGTACACCCCCGGAACCAATAATAATACGTCGGGGAAGAAAAGTTCGCGGTTGGATTATTGTTTTGAATACGAGGCGGTCGGATACTGCCTATCGACTGCGGTGCGTATTCAGGGCGATGTGCCATCATGAAGAAAAACAGCAGCATGGACGCTGATTGAACACTTTATAGGGGAGGCTCTTTTAGCCTCCCCTTTCCGCGTTTATAGGGTAAGGCGATTGCAAACCTGCCAGAGGTGCTTTGCAAGCGTAAAGGGGTCGGCTACACTCATCGGCTTACCGATTACTTCACGGTCACTTTTTCGATACCCTGCGAGTCGATATCGCCGCATGTTCAAAGGATTTACCCGTTTCTTACATAGCCCGGGAGAGCAATTGAAAACCCTGCTCGATCCCCAAGAGAGTGAAACCACTCTCAGCCCACGCATTATTCCTCGGTCCGAGCATCCTGTTTCTCGCCAACATATCAGCGACGCCGCGTTAAAAGTGCTCTATCGCCTTAGCGGTGCAGGCTTTGAGGCCTATCTGGTAGGCGGATGTATTCGCGATGCTTTGCTTGGCAAGATGCCCAAGGATTTTGACGTTGCCACCAACGCGACGCCTGAACAGGTGCGCGATCTGTTTCGCAACTCGCGCTTGATCGGCCGACGCTTTCGTATTGTTCACGTCCGCTTTGGGCGTGAGGTCATCGAAGTCACTACGTTCCGTGGCAAGCCACAAGACGAACATGGCGATCACATTGCCCAACAGTCTGACGCCGGCCTGCTGCTGCGTGACAACGTATGGGGCAATATCGAGGAAGACGCCTTACGGCGCGACTTCACCGTCAATGCCCTGTACTACAACATTGCCGACTTCAGCCTTCACGATTTTGCCAACGGTGCGCGCGATATTGAATCGCGCACGCTGCGCCTGATCGGCGACCCGGCCACGCGCTACCGGGAAGATCCGGTACGTATGCTGCGCGCCGTGCGCTTTGCGGCCAAGCTCGATTTCACCATTGAGCCTGCCACCGAAGCACCGATGTACGATCTTGCGCCGCTGCTGCTGCAAATTCCGCCTGCGCGGCTGTTTGATGAAGTGCTCAAGATGTTTATGTCCGGTCATGGACTGGCGACCTTCCGCCTGCTCAGCCATTACGGCCTGTTTGGCATGCTCTTCCCCGAATCGGAAGAGGCCATGGCCGATGCGGCGTGGGCGGAAAAATTAATCGAATACGCCCTGGCCAATACCGACAAGCGGATTGCCGAAGATCGTCCGGTGACACCTGCGTTCCTGCTCGCCGCTTTCTTGTGGGCGCCGGTCGCCAACCGCCAGGCCGAGCTTGAAGCTGAAGGCATGCCCGCGATACCGGCGCTGCAAACGGCGGCTCAAGAGGTTGTTTCGCGTCAGTTGGAACATACCTCTATCCCTAAACGCTTTGGTATGCCCATGCGCGATATTTGGGAGCTGCAGGCACGCCTGCCGTTACGGCGCGGCAAGCGCGCTTTCCAGACCCGCGAGCACCCGCGTTTCCGCGCAGCTTACGATTTACTCCTGCTGCGCGAGCAAGCCGGTGAGATTCCGCGCGGCCTGGGCGACTGGTGGACGGCTTTCCAGCAGGGCGATGAGCATGAACAGCGCCGCCTGCTTCAGAAAGTGGGCGGCGACCCGGCAAGCCAGGGCGACCGCCGCCGCAAACGGCGCCGTAAACCCACGCGTAACCCCGAACAGTGAGTAAAGCATGACAACGTTAGCACTGGCGTATATTGGTCTGGGTAGCAATCTTGACGACCCTATTACACAAGTACGCCAGGCTATTTCGGCGCTTGCCACCCTGCCGCTTAGCAAGCTTCACGGTACCTCCTCGCTGTACGCAAGCCGCCCGGTTGGCCCTCAGGACCAGCCTGATTTTGTGAACGCGGTCGTCGCCCTGCAAACCTCGCTTTCGCCGCTCGCTCTGCTTGATCAACTGCAGTCGTTGGAGCAGCGCCACCGGCGCAAGCGCGAGCGTCACTGGGGACCGCGCACGCTGGATCTGGATTTACTGCTTTATAATCAGCAGACAATTGCTTATCCGCGCTTAAGCGTTCCTCACCCGCACATGCATGAGCGCGCCTTTGTTCTGGCGCCTCTAGCCGAACTTGATGCAACGCTAATCCTTCATCAACAACCACTAAGCCACTGGCTGGATAACATTGCCAATCCTGGCATTCAGCGTTTAGTCGAAGATGGCCCAGGTTAAGCGACCATCTTGTTATCCAGGCCTCGGCACACGGCACTCGACACCCAGTACTCGACCGGGTAACAATCGCCTATTTAGTAAAATGCTGAGCCCGCAGCATACCGAATTCGTGATATTAACAATGGCTGGGTGCCCATGTCGCACCGGCCCACGACGATAGAGAGCATGCCATGAAACCCGTTACCCTGAGCACGCTACAGGCCTATAAGCGCGCTGGTGAAACGTTTAGTTGCTTAACCGCTTACGATGCCTCCTTCGCCCAGGCGGCAAGCCTTGCTGGTATTGACGTGCTCTTGGTGGGCGATTCACTGGGCATGGTACTCCAGGGTCATACCAGCACTCTCCCCGTGACGGTCGACGACATTTGCTACCACACTCGCTGTGCAGCGCGCGGCAAGGGGCATAGCCTGTTGATGGTCGATCTGCCCTTCATGAGCAATGCGTCTACGCAGCGCATGCTCGACGATGCCGCCGCGCTGATGCGTGCCGGCGCCGAACTTGTAAAGGTAGAAGGCGAAGCCTGGATGGCCGACGGCATCCATGAGCTGACGCGGCGCGGCGTGCCCGTTTGCGCTCATCTGGGCTTAACGCCACAAGCTGTCTACCAGTTGGGTGGCTATAAGGTACAGGGCCGCGAAACAGCCCAGGCAGAGCAGATTTTAAACGATGCCAAAGTGCTGGTTGAAGCGGGCGCCTCGGTTATATTACTCGAGTGCGTACCGGCAAGCTTAGGCAAGGCAATAACCGAAGCGCTGGAAGTACCGGTTATCGGCATTGGAGCAGGCTCCGAGACCGATGGACAGATACTGGTCATGCACGATGTGCTCGGCGTGACCCACGGCCGCACTCCGCGGTTTGTGAAAAACTTCATGGCTGACGCGGACAGCATTCAGGGCGCGTTTCAGGATTATCATGAAGCGGTCAAAACCCGCACCTTCCCTGCTCCCGAGCACTGCTTTTAATCGACCGATTCCCTCACGACGCCAGAGCATACGACACGACTATGCACACTTTGCGAGAGATTAACGACCTACGCAGCACGCTGCGTGACTACCGAAAGCGCGGTCAGCGGATCGCGCTGGTACCTACCATGGGCAATCTTCACGCCGGGCATTTAGCGCTGGTGGCGGCCGCACGCCAGCATGCGGATATCGTGGTCGCCAGCCTGTTTGTGAACCCCATGCAGTTCGGGCCTAACGAAGACCTGGATGGCTACCCGCGCACGTTTGCCGACGACCAGGCAAAGCTTACCGATGCCGGGTGCGACGTGCTCTTTTCACCCACGGTAAGCGCTCTTTACCCCCATGGGCTGGCTTCGCAAACCCGCGTTCACGTACCTGACGTGGGTGAAGGACTGTGCGGTGGTTCACGCCCCGGGCATTTTGACGGTGTGTCTACCGTGGTCACCATGCTGTTTAATCTGGTTCAGCCAGATATTGCCTGCTTTGGTGAAAAGGACTATCAGCAGCTAGCCGTTATTCGTAAGTTTGTTCGCGACCTACACATGCCCATCGAAATTATCGGCGTGCCGATCGTACGGGCTGAGGATGGGCTTGCGCTTTCATCGCGTAACGGCTATTTAAGCGCCAATGAGCGTGCGATGGCACCTACGCTTTACCGCATCTTGTGCGAACTGCGTGACGCGCTGGAACAAGGCGAACCGGCCGAAACCGCTCTTGGCCGAGGGCTTGCGCGGCTTGTGGATGCGGGCTTTACCCCCGACTATCTGGAGCTTCGCGATACACAGTTAAAGCCTGTCAGCGCCACAACGCGCGAGGCGGTGCTGCTAGCCGCCGCCAAACTGGGCCCCGCCCGCTTGCTCGATAATCTCAGCGTGCAGCTACCTTCTCAATCAACCACGTCTCACCACTAGGCAGCCTTCGCCGCCCAGGAGTTGTTATGCAAACCATTATGCTTAAAGCCAAGCTACATATGGCGCGTGTTACCCATGCCGTGCTGAATTACGAAGGGTCCTGCGCGATTGATGGCGACCTGCTGGATATGGCGGGTATTCGTGAAAACGAACAAATCCAGATCTACAACGTGGAAAACGGTGAGCGCTTTACCACCTACGCCATTCGTGGTGAAGAAGGCTCACGATTAATCTCGATTAATGGCGCGGCGGCACATTTAGCGGCTCCCGGCCATCGGGTCATTATCTGCAGCTACGCCCACTATTCAGAGGCCGAGCTTGAACAGCACCGTCCGGCACTGGTGTATTTGCAGGAAGGCAATCACGTAAGCCATACCAGCCACGCGATTCCAGTGCAGTTGGCTTAAATCGATTCAAGGGCAGTTGGTTTAAACCGATGCCAGTGCAGCTGCCTTAAACCATAGGCATTTAAACGGGCCATCACGGCCCGTTTTTTATTTGTGTCCAAAAGCGTATTGCCGCAATGCACAACCATCCCCTATGCTGAGTAGTACAGCTGACACAAAAGGTAGGTAGCGTACGTTGCTACACGCTAAAAACAAAATAGCCATCACAGGCGGTCTGCCTTACTCACGTTAGGAGTCATATCATGCAAGAAGTAGTCATTGTTGCGGCTCGCCGCACCGCGGTCGGTTCCTTTGGAGGATCACTTGCGGGTATCCCTGCAAGTGATCTTGGCGCGTTAGTAATTAAGGATATCCTTGAATCAACCGGCGTTTCTCCCGACCAAGTTGATGAAGTGCTATTAGGTCAGGTACTGACTGCAGGCGTGGGCCAAAACCCAGCCCGCCAGGCGGCTATTAAGGCAGGCCTGCCGGCTTCTGTTCCTGCTATGACCATTAACAAAGTATGCGGCTCAGGCCTAAAGGCTTTACACCTTGCCACACAAGCGATTCGCTGCGGTGATGCGGAGCTGATTCTGGCCGGTGGCCAGGAAAACATGTCGGCGTCTCCCCATATACTCCCCAATTCGCGTAATGGCCAGCGTATGGGCGATTGGAAAGCTATTGATAGCATGGTGCATGACGGCCTTTGGGATGCCTTCAACGATTATCATATGGGCATTACCGCCGAGAACCTGGCTGAAAAATATGGCATTACCCGCGAGCAAATGGACGAGTTTGCCGCCCAGTCGCAACAAAATGCCGCTAACGCTATTAAAGAAGGCAAATTTAAAAGCCAGATCGTGCCGGTTGAAATCCCTCAGCGCAAAGGCGATCCCGTTGTGTTTGACACTGACGAGAACCCGCGCGAAATTACCGCTGAAAAACTTGCCGGTATGCGTCCGGCGTTCAAAAAAGACGGCACCGTTACCGCGGGTAACGCCTCCTCATTGAACGATGGTGCGGCTGTCGTGATGATTTGTTCGGCAGAAAAAGCCAAAGAATTGGGCCTTGAGCCGCTAGCACGCATTGCGGCTTACGCTAATGCAGGCGTAGATCCGGCCATTATGGGTATCGGCCCCGTACCGGCTACCCGCCGCTGCCTGGAAAAAGCTGGCTGGAGCCTTGATGACCTGGACCTGGCAGAAGCTAACGAGGCATTTGCAGCCCAAGCACTGGCGGTGCAGAAAGAGCTGGGCTGGGACATGTCCAAAGTCAACGTCAACGGCGGT
Organism: Halomonas sp. AOP7-B1-5; assembly: GCF_052353045.1. Taxonomy (NCBI): domain Bacteria; kingdom Pseudomonadati; phylum Pseudomonadota; class Gammaproteobacteria; order Oceanospirillales; family Halomonadaceae; genus Halomonas; species Halomonas sp. AOP7-B1-5. Next base: position 21,277 of record NZ_JBQTDC010000018.1, read on the forward strand.
GCGATTGCCTTAGGCCACCCAATTGGGGCTTCCGGTTGCCGCGTGCTGGTATCGCTACTTCATGAAATGATTGCCCGTGATGCCAAGAAAGGCTTGGCAACGCTGTGTATCGGCGGCGGTCAGGGGGTAGCGCTGGCGATTGAGCGCCCCTAAACCCCGGAAGTCGCAGGCGATAAAACGCCAATGCCCCTGTCACTGACAGGGGCATTTTTATTTGGCGAATGCTGAACATTTAATACTTAGCGATGCTTTTCACCCACAATCCGCGAAGGCGTTCGCCAGACCAGCAGCGCGCCTAGCAAGAACAGGCCCGATGCGGCCCACATGGTAATGGGCAGACTGGTGGCATCGACAACGCGGCCACCAACCATCGCGCCCAACCCAATGGAGAGATTGAACACAAAAGCCATCAAGGCAGTCGCCGCTTCGGTATTAGGCGCCGTACGTAAAATCCAGGTCTGAATACTCACTGATACGCTACCGAATACCGCCCCCCAGGCCATTAACAGTAAAACGCCACTAGTGGGCTGCACGCCGAGGAGCGGGAAGACCGCCACGACCAGCAGCAATAGGCTCGGGATCGCTAGTACGGCGCGATACGGGTGCCGCCCGGCAAACATCCCCGCTGCAATATTCCCCAGGATACCCGCCGCCCCATACAGTAAAAGCAGACTACCCACATGGCGCTGGGCAACACCGCTTATTTCCTGAAGGATAGGGCTGATAAAGGTGTACGCTGCAAAGTGGCCTACGACCACAAAGCCCGTGGTTAATACGGCTACCCTGACGCCACGATTACTAAACTGCTGAGCCAGCACCTTCAGGCGGACAGGCTCTCGGGGCGGCAGGGGCGGCAGCCAGTACCACAGCGCTAGCGCGGTTAACAGGCTGAAACCACCCAGGGCTGCAAACGCGACCCGCCAGTTGCTTAGATCGCCCAACAAGGTACCCAAGGGCACGCCAAGTACCGATGCGGCTGCCACACCGCCAAAAATAATGGTCATGGCCTTGGGCACTTTGTCGCTGGGCACCAAGCGCGGAGCGATACTACCGGCCACGGCCCAGTAACCGCCGATGCTGATGCCCACTAGCACTCGGGCGGCCAACAGCAGCATAAAGCTACTGGCCATCGCCGAAAGCACGCTACCGATCACCATCACGCCCATAAGCAGCGTCAGCATAATGCGCCTGTCCAACCGGCCGACCGCCACGGGCAGTAGCGGTGCTGAAAAAGCAGCGACCACGCCCGGTACGGTAACCATCAAACCAGCAACACCCGGCGTCACGTCCATGGATGAGGCCACCTGAGATAGCAATCCAATAGGCAGTTGCTCAGCGGTTACCAATAAAAAAATGCCAATCATCACGGCGACCACTGCCCACCAGCGCGGTGCCTGTTCCTTTTCCATGCTTACTTCCTTCTGACAAAAACTGCCTATCCACCAAACGTTGTTTCAACCAACGTTCTTTTAATCAGCTTTCATTTAATCAAACAACGCCGCCCCCGCAGCCAGGGGCTACGGGGGCGGCATGGGCAACCTCGCGGTGGTTTATTCCGCGGCGTTCTCACCTTCAGCGGCAAACGCTGCTTTCTCTTCTTCGGTGATCTCTTTGATCGAGAGCTTCACGCGGTTGCGGTTATCGATGTCGAGCACCTTCACAATCACGTCGTCGCCTTCGTTGAGGAAATCGCGTACGTTGTTAACGCGCTCGGTAACGATCTGTGAAATATGCACAAGACCATCGGTACCCGGCATGATGTTCACAAAGGCGCCGAAGTCAGCAATACGCACGACTTTACCGTTATACAGCTTGCCAATTTCCGCTTCCGCAGTAATCGCCAATACGGTATCGATGGCTTTTTTCGCCGCCGCTTTGTCTTCGGCGTAGATGCGCACGGTGCCGTCGTCATCAAGGTCGATAGACGCGCCGGTGTCTTCGCAGATCTTACGAATGGTGGCGCCGCCTTTACCAATAACGTCACGGATCTTGTCCGGGTCGATCTTGATAGTGGCCATGGAAGGTGCATTCTCGGAGACGTCGGTACGGCTCTGGCTGATGACGATGTTCATCTGCTCAAGAATACCCAGACGCGCTTTGTGGGCTTGCTGAAGCGCGGTCTCCATGATCTCTTCGTTGATGCCTTCGATCTTGATGTCCATCTGCAGGGCAGTAACACCCTCTTCTGAACCGGCCACTTTAAAGTCCATATCGCCAAGGTGATCTTCATCACCCAGGATATCGGTCAATACTGCGTAGCCGTCTTCGTCTTTCACCAGCCCCATGGCGATACCCGCCACCGGTGCTTTCAGCGGTACACCCGCATCCATCAGCGCAAGCGAGGAGCCACATACCGACGCCATGGAGCTTGAGCCGTTGGACTCAGTGATTTCCGATACCACACGAATGGTGTAGGGGAAGGCTTCTTCAGACGGCAGCATGGCTTGAACACCACGACGCGCCAGGCGGCCGTGGCCGATTTCACGACGTTTCGGGCCGCCCATGAAGCCCGCTTCACCTACCGAGTAGGGAGGGAAGTTGTAGTGCAGCATAAAGCGGTCTTTACGCTCGCCTTCCAGCGACTCGATCAGCTGAGAGTCACGCAGGGTACCCAGTGTTGCCACTGCAATCGCCTGGGTCTCACCACGGGTGAACACCGCCGAACCGTGAGTCTTGGGCAGCACGCCCACTTCGATAGCCAGCGGGCGCACGGTGAAGTTGTCGCGGCCGTCGATGCGCGGCTCACCTCTTACAACGCGTGAACGTACAACGCGCTTTTCAAGACCGGCAAAGGCACCTTTTACTTCGTCTTTGCTGAACTTGTCGTTAACCGGCTCGCCTTCAATGGCTGCAAGCTGCTCGATCGCCTGCTCTTTCAGAGCTGCAAGAGCGTCCTGGCGCTGCATCTTGTCGGTGATGCGGTAAGCGTCGCCCACCTGAGCTTCAAACGCGTCCGCGATGGCGGTTTTCAGCGCCACGTTCTCAGGGGCTGGCTGCCAGTCCCAACGAGGCTTGCCAGCCTCTTGAACCAGTTCTTTAATCGCGCTGACCGCGACCTGCATTTCCTGGTGGCCAAACAGTACGGCACCCAGCATTTCGTCTTCCAGAAGCTCTTTGGCTTCGGACTCGACCATCAGCACGGCGTTTTCAGTACCGGCAACCACCATGTCGAGCTCAGAAGTCGCCAGTTCTTCAACGGTCGGGTTAAGGAAATAACCCTGCTCTTCGTTGAAGCCAACGCGCGCAGCACCAATCGGGCCGTTGAACGGCACGCCGGAAATGCTCAGTGCAGCGGAGGTGCCCAGCATCGCGGCAATATCCGGATCGTGGTTACGATCAGTGGACAGAACGGTACAGATAACCTGCACTTCGTTCATAAAGCCTTTAGGGAAAAGCGGGCGGATCGGACGATCGATCAGACGCGAGGTCAGGGTTTCTTTCTCGGTCGGGCGTCCTTCGCGCTTAAAGAAGCCGCCGGGAATTTTACCTACTGCGTAGGTTTTTTCCTGGTAATGAACCGAGAGCGGGAAAAAGGGCTGGCTGGGGTTGGCTTCTTTGCGCGCCACCACGGTACACAGCACAACAGTATCTTCCATGGTGACCATAACGGCACCAGTGGCTTGGCGAGCGATACGCCCGGTTTCTAGCGTGACGGTGCTACGACCGTACTGAAACGTTTTTTTTACCGGATTCACGGCGACTTCCTTTAACATTAATATCTACTTGTCTATTCGTTTGGGTCGTTTTGACTCGTCACCATTCTAGGCGCTGTAGCGCCTTAGGGCTACCAGAAACCCAAAATCACCGGGCGCAAAGACCTTGCTCAGTGACTGACAGGCATAAAAAAACGGGCAGCTCACAAGGAGCTGCCCGTTTCTCAATCTTCGCCAACAATAACTTAGCGGCGCAGACCTAAACGCTGGATCAGAGACTGATAGCGTTCGAAGTCTTTACGCTTCAGGTAGTCCAGCAGTTTACGACGCTGGTTTACCATACGGATCAGGCCACGACGCGAGTGGTGATCCTGCTTGTTGGTTTTGAAGTGGTCCTGCAGGCCATTGATGTTGGCGCTCAGCAGTGCAACCTGTACTTCAGGGGAACCGGTATCGTTATCGCCGCGGCCGTATTCGTTGACGATTTCGGCTTTAGTTTCAGCGGTTAATGCCATCTGTCTCTCCAGTAAGCAATATGCCTAAAATTTAATGGGTGAGACCACGCATATTTGCAGTCTCAGGCGACTCTTTACAACGTGCTGTTTCAAGTACTGCTTCAAGTACCGTTTCCAGCACTATTCCCAGTACCGTTTACAACACTAATTTTGCGTAAATCGCTACATCCTTGCAACGTTTTACCCAAGCTCTTACGAGATAGCGACGGTACTTAACAGCCGCTTGGGCGCTACTTCCTGAGCACCTTTTACAACACCGAGGCCGATAAACGTCTCGGCATAATAAAGTCTTGCCAATGCATCGGGGGCCAGCGTACCAATACTCAAGTTGGCCGATTGACCGTGGGCTAGGCGCCCGTAAGCCGTTTCGTCCACCTCAAGCGTCGGCAGATGATCTACCAGCACATCAGCGGGCATTAATTCAGCCTCACGCGAGGCCTGATCAGCCAATGCTTCAAGCGCTTCCAGCGTCCACATTGCATCGCCCGTAAAAGGCCCTGTCTTGAGCCTGCGGAGCTGGCTGATGTGAGCACCACACCCAAGCGCCAAACCGATATCTTCGGCCAGCGTGCGGATGTAAGTCCCCTTACTGCAGGTGACTTCAAGCTCGAAGGCTTCGCCGTCAAACGCAAGCAGGCGCGCATCATACACGCTTACCCGCCGCGCTGCACGCTCTACCTGCTTACCCTCGCGGGCCAGCTCATAGAGCTTTTTGCCCTGATGCTTGAGCGCCGAATACATCGGCGGCACCTGATCGATCTCACCGCGAAAGCAAGCAATAGCAGCTTCAATATCATCCGCTGTTAACGTCGGCACATCGCGGCGCTCAATCACTGTGCCTTCTGCATCGCCGGTGTCGGTGATCACACCCAGTTCAACGCGGGTGCGATACATCTTGTCGGCTTCCAGCAGGTGCGCGGAGAACTTGGTGGCCTCGCCCAGGCAAATCGGCAGTAAGCCGGTTGCCATGGGGTCCAGCGTGCCGGTATGTCCAGCTTTTTGGGCCTCGAACAAACGACGCACACGCTGCAGGGCATGGTTGCTGGAAATGCCCTTGGGCTTATCCAGAAGCAATACACCATTGACCGGTAAACCGCGACGGCGACGGGCCATTAGCGCGTCTCCTCACCTTGATCAGAATCACCCTCTTCATCTGCTTGACGAGCCCGATCAGTCGACACAGCCTCTTCAATCAGCGAAGAGAGGTGCTGCCCACGCACCACGCTCTCATCGTAATGAAAGCGTAGTTCAGGGACATGGCGTAGCTGAATACGTTTGGCAATCTGGCTTCTCAGAAAACCAGCGGCGCGCTTAAGCACCTGAAGGTTCTCCTTGATACGCTCGGGCTCCTGTTCACCCAGCAGGGTGACATAGATATCGGCGTAACCCAGGTCACGGCTAACGGTCGCGCCGCTCACTGTGATCATGCCCAAACGCGGGTCTTTGACTTCGCGCTGAATAAGTACCGCCAGCTCCTTTTGGAGCTGGTCGGCTACTCGGTCGGTACGCTTAAATTCGCGCATGGTTGTCTCCTCGCGGCCTTACAGGCTGCGCTCGACTTTGACTTGATCGAAGACTTCGATCTTATCGCCGACCTGGACATCGTTGTAGTTCTTCACCCCGATGCCACACTCAACGCCATTACGTACTTCCTGGACGTCGTCTTTATAGCGGCGCAGCGACTCGAGTTCACCTTCGTAGATGACCACGTTGTCACGCAGTACACGGATGCGCTTGTTACGGAACACTGAACCTTCGACGACCATACAGCCTGCCACCGCACCGATCTTCGGCGCACGGAACACGTCGCGTACTTCGGCAACACCCACGATCTCTTCTTTCCACTCGGGGGCGAGCATACCGCTCATCGCCTGCTTGACCTCATCGATCAAGTGGTAGATGACGCTGTAGTAACGCAGATCCAGGCCTTCGCGCTCAATGATCTCGCGGGCAGCGGCGTCGGCACGGACGTTGAAGCCGACCACGATAGCCTCAGAGGCAAGCGCCAGGTTGGCGTCAGTACCGGTGATACCGCCGACACCTGAAGAAACCACCGCCACTTGTACTTCATCAGTGGAGAGTTCTTCCAGGGCGCCTTTGATCGCTTCGAGCGAACCTTGTACGTCGGCTTTCAGAACGATGTTGACCTTGGCCACTTCGTCCTGGCCCATCTGGCTGAACATGTTCTCAAGCTTGGCTTTCTGCTGACGTGCCAGGCGTACTTCACGGTACTTGCCTTGACGGAAGTTGGCCACTTCACGGGCTTTCTTCTCATCAGCCACGACCATGAAGTCGTCACCGGCATCCGGCGTGCCGTCCAGGCCCTGAATCTCTACGGGCATGGCGGGACCGACGTTCTCAACCTGTTGGCCAAGCTCGTTGGTCAGCGCACGTACGCGGCCATAATGCAGGCCAGCCAGAACGATATCGCCTTTCTTCAGAGTACCGTTTTGAACCAGTACGGTAGCGACCGGGCCGCGGCCCCGATCAAGGCGCGACTCAACGACAACGCCTTTGCCAGGTGCCGACGGTACCGCTTTAAGCTCAAGCACTTCAGAGACCAGCTGGATTGCTTCCAGCAGCTCTTCGATGCCTTCACCGGTCTTGGCGGAAACGTGAACAAACTGGGCATCACCGCCCCACTCTTCGGAAATCACGCCATGCTGCGAGAGTTCGTTACGAATGCGGTCAAAATCAGCGCCCTGCTTATCAATCTTGTTCACCGCCACGACCATGGGTACTTCGGCCGCTTTGGAGTGCTCGATTGCTTCCACAGTCTGGGGCATTACGCCATCATCGGCAGCCACGACCAGGATAACCACGTCGGTTGCCTTGGCACCACGGGCACGCATGGCGGTAAACGCGGCGTGACCAGGGGTATCCAGGAAGGTCACGCCACCGTGATCGTCCTCAACGTGATAAGCACCGATATGCTGGGTAATACCACCCGCTTCGCCGGTAGCTACCTTGGCGCGACGAATGTAATCAAGCAGCGAGGTCTTACCATGGTCAACGTGACCCATGACGGTAACCACCGGTGAACGGGTGATCTCTTCGCCTTCGTAGGAGATGCCTTCGAGCATTTCCGTTTCCAGCGCGTCATCTTTCACCAGTTTGACCTTGTGACCCATCTCTTCCGCCACGATCGCTGCAGTATCCTGATCGATGGTCTGGTTGATAGTCACGGCCGCGCCCATGTTAAACATGGCCTTGATCACTTCGTTGGCTTTGATCGACATTTTGTCGGCCAGATCAGCAACGCTGATCGACTCAGGGATCGATACTTCACGCACGATCGGCTGGGTCGGTTTCTGGAAGCCATGCTTGCCGTTGCCGCTCTGGCTTGCGCCACCCCGACGACCGCCACGACGTTCGGCGCGTTTTACTTTCTTCGCGCCACCGCCACGCTTACGCTCTTCGCGATCGCCACGGTCATCGTCGTCGTCACGACCTTTCTTCTTCGCAGCAGCCTTCTTGGGCGGCGCGGTACGACGGTCGGTACGACCTTCTTTCGGCGGTGCTGGTGGCATATCTTCTGCCGGAGGCGTGTCGTCGATCTGAAGCTCGGGCACTTCCACCTTGGGCGCAGGCTTCGGCTCAGCCGCGGCTTTCGCTTCGGCTGCTTTACGCGCTGCGTCTTCAGCGGCCTTGGCTTTGGCAGCGGCGGCTTTTTCTTCGGCTTCACGCGCGTCGCGAACTTTACGTTCAGCTTCGGCTTCAGCCATATCGCCTACCAGCTGGCGCGGGCCAGAATGCTTGGGCTCAGCGGCTTTCGGTTTATCTTCTTCGGCGCTTTTAACGTACGTTTTCTTCTTACGTACCTGCACTTCGATCGTTTTGCCACGCTCGCCGGTTTTAATACGGCTGCGCGTTTTACGGGTCAGCGTGATACGGTTTTTACTTGTATCAGTCTCGCCGTCGCCGCCATGGCTTTTCTTCAGAAAGCTCAGCAGTTTCTGCTTGTCTTCTTCAGACACGGCATCGCCTTCAGAGGCGTGCTTAAGGCCAGCTTCTTTCATTTGTTCCAATAGGCGGGGCACATCACGGCCCACCTTTACTGCAAAATCTTTAACTGTCATATCTGACATAGTGACCCTCCTCAGCCCGTGACCTGTTTACTGTGTGTTTGAATCCGATGCGTTATCGTCTTCAAACCAGGGCGCACGGGCAGTCATGATCAGTGCCGCTGCGCGCGCTTCGTCCAACTCCTCGATATCGACCAGATCGTCGACAGACTGCTCGGCGAGATCTTCCATGGTGATAATGCCGCGGCTAGCCAGCGTGAACGCCAGATGACGCTCCATACCGTCCATTTCCAGCAAGTCGGCTGCTGGCTGAGCACCATCTAGCGCTTCTTCCGAGGCAATCGCCATCGTCAGCAGCTCGTCTTTAGCGCGTGCACGCAGCTCTTCAACCAAATCTTCATCGAATTCTTCGATTTCAAGCATCTCTTCAAGCGGCACGTAGGCAACTTCTTCCAAGGTGGTAAAGCCTTCTTCCACCAGCAGGCGGGCGACATCATCGTCGATACCCAGATGCTGAATGAAAGAATCCACCAGACTATCAATTTCCTGCTCACGCTTGGATTCGGCCTCTTCCTCGGTCATCACATTGATACGCCATCCGGTAAGCTCGGATGCCAGGCGTACGTTCTGACCGCTACGACCAATTGCCTGTGCCAGGTTATCCTGTGCAACGGCAACGTCCATTGCGTGGGCATCTTCGTCGACAAGGATAGACCCAACATCGGCAGGCGCCATGGCGTTAATCACCAACTGGGCGGGATTGTCGTCCCACAGCACGATATCAACACGCTCATTTTGCAGCTCGGATGAGACCGCCTGAACGCGCGAACCGCGCATACCTACACATGCACCCACCGGGTCGATGCGTCGATCGTTGGTTTTAACCGCAATTTTGGCACGTGAGCCGGGGTCGCGGGCAGCCCCTTTAATTTCAATCAGCTGTTCAGCAATTTCAGGTACTTCAATTTTGAACAGCTCGATAATCAACGCGGGATTGGTACGCGACAGCTGAAGCTGAGCGCCCCGTGCATCCGGATCAACTTTGACCAGCAGTGCGCGAACCCGCTCATTCATGCGGTAACGCTCACCGTGGATCATTTCATTACGCGGCAGGAATGCCTCGGCATTCTCGCCCAAATCGATAATCAGGCCGTCGCGGGTGGTCTTTTTAACAATACCGGCCACCAGTTCGCCTTCGCGGTCAGCGTATTGACGCACCACTTCAGCGCGCTCGGCTTCACGTACTTTTTGTACGATAACCTGCTTCGCCGTTTGGGCAGCAATACGGCCAAACACCGCATTTTCAATCTTTTTCTCGACAACGTCGGCCAGTTTTAACGGCGGATCGCGCTGTTCGGCGATGGTTTCTTTGATTTCGTAATCTGGCGTTTCGAATTCGTCATCTTCTACTACAGTCCAGTAGCGGAAGGTGTCGTATTCCCCCGTGCGACGGTCAATATGAACCCGCACGTTGGCTTCTTCATTCTCAAAACGCTTGCGTGACGCGCTCGCAAGAGCGGCTTCTACCGCCTCAAAGATGACATCCCGGGGGACGCCTTTTTCATTAGAGATCGCGTCAACGACCATTAAAATTTCTTTACTCATGCGTTTGCCTCGCCAGAAAACCTGTCCTTTTGTGCATCACCCCGGCAGCCTGCCGGCAGCGCCGCCACCCGGTTAATCGAACTGCGGTACGATGTGCGCCGAATCGATACTTTCGATGGGAAAGCAGTATTCTTCGCCATCCAGCTGTATCAGTACTTCATCACCCTCGACACCCGCCAAGAGCCCCTGGTATTTACGCCGACCATCAAATGGAATGCGCAGCTTAAGCGCGACATGATGGCCTTGATAGCGAATAAACTGATCCAGGGTATATAAGGGGCGTGCCATACCGGGCGAAGAAACTTCCAACCGGTACTCACCGGGGATGGGGTCTTCCACGTCCATCACAGCACTGACTTGGCGACTAATATCGGCGCAGTCTTCCACATTGACACCACTTTCGCGTTCGATGTAGATCACCAGCCGCGATTGCTTGCCCTGGGAAAGATGGTCGATACCCCACAGTTCAAAGCCCATGGCGGAAACGACAGGTTCTATTAGTGCATGTAGCGCAGCGTGTTTTGTGGCCACAGACAAAGCTCCTATAGCCGTTGCATCAGGCACCTGGCCAGGAGTTATAAGAAAAGCTAGGTGGCTGATTGGCGTTACCCGGAATGTGTCTCCGGCAACTCGGACGATATCCGCTCTTGAGACACTCTTGTTAACAAAAAGCTTGCTAACAAAAAGCCCCTTCACAGGAAGGGGCTTTTCATAAGAAACCTGTAATACCATTTTAGCAACATGTGACAGACTTATTGCCTGTAACGGGTGACCTTGTTGGCAGATCATTTAAAACACATTCTGCCAGGCAAACCGTTTAGCTAACATGCTACTAGAATAATGGTAGCGGGGACCGGATTTGAACCGATGACCTTCGGGTTATGAGCCCGACGAGCTACCAGACTGCTCCACCCCGCATCAATCTAGGTCGACGATAATAGACACTTGAACCACTTACGTCAAGCTATCTTTTCGTCTCAGGTGCCAAACCTGCTCTCTTTAGCAAAATGTTTTTTGACGAAACAATGCGTTTTGACAAAATACAGCTTTGAAAAAGAATCTGGGAAGCTGGCGAGCCAGCGAATCAGATGGTGCCGAAGGCGGGACTTGAACCCGCACGACCATACGGTCACTACCCCCTCAAGATAGCGTGTCTACCAATTCCACCACTTCGGCATCAGGGGAGGCTATAGAAAGCGACATCACGATTACTCGCTGCTTTCCTCTAGCACTGGCGCGGTATTATCCACACTTGCAGGGCTATCGTCAAGCGTTGGAACGCTTCGCTGTTGCTCGATCAAGCGCGAGTCTGGAATACCGGCTTCCGGCGCCTGTCCTGCTTGCGTTGCAAAGTAGGCAAGCGCCATGGAGGTCACGAAAAAACCTGCTGCCAGAATACCCGTAGTAGTCGACAAGAAGCTGCCGCTACCCCGAGAGCCAAAGACCGTTTGTGAGGCACCGCCCCCAAACGCAGCGCCGGCTTCGGCACCTTTACCCTGCTGAAGCAGGATCAATACAACCAGGGCGACCGCAATCACCACGTGGACCATAAGAATTGCAACTTGCATGGCGTTATCCTGCTGACTGACAAATGGCGTAGAAATCGTCGGTTTTGAGCGAAGCACCGCCCACCAAACCGCCGTCGATATCCGGCTGGGCAAGTAGCTCAGCCGCATTTTTTGCATTCATGCTGCCGCCGTAGAGCAAGCGTAACTGCTCGGCGAGCGTTGTACTAAACCCTGCCTGGTAGGCTCGAATACCGGCCATCACTTCCTGAGCCTGCTCCGGGGTCGCTGTGCGCCCAGTACCAATCGCCCATACGGGCTCATAGGCAATCACAACCTGCTGGCGCTGCTCAGGCTCCAGGCGTGCCATAGCGTAACCGACCTGGCGCAATACCACGTCCATAGTCTGCCCTGCATCACGCTCGGCAAGCGACTCTCCTACGCACAGGATCGGCTTAAGCCCTACATGAAGCGCGGCTAACAAGCGATCAAACACCTGTTCGTCGCTTTCGCGGTAAAGCTCGCGCCGCTCGGAATGGCCGACCAGTACGTACGTCACGTCAAACTCCTGGAGCATCCGGCCGCTCACTTCACCCGTATGCGCACCCGAGCCATTAGGGTTAAGCGTTTGTGCGCCAAGCTGAAGCGGTGTATTGCGAAACGACTGACGCGCCGCCTCCAGATAGGGAAATGGCGGAATAACCACAATCTCCAGAGCCTCCGGCAACGACACGTCAGCAAACGCGCTGCCGAAATCATTGATCAGTGCCGTGGACCCGTTCATTTTCCAGTTACCGGCAATTAATGGCGTACGCATCGACTCTCCTCACTCCAGGTGGAGCGAAATGGTATAGGAGCCGCCTTGTCAAGACAACCGCTGGCAAACACAACTGGACTAATTGAGCAAGGCTTGAACCTGATCAGCCAGCCCCTGAGCCAGTTGATTCACATTCAAGTGCTCGCGTCCTTCCACCATCACGCGAATCAGCGGCTCAGTACCCGAGGGACGCAATAGCACCCGCCCCTGATCACCCAGTTCTTTTTCCAGCGCAGTGACGGCCTCCTGCAAAGCGCTTGAGGCCATGACGTCGCGCGCCTGGGTTCCGGCAGGTAAGCGCACATTAACTAACGCCTGCGGCGTTTTTTCCAAGCCCTGAAGCAGTACTGGCAATGATTTCTGCTCACGCATCATCAGCGCCAGCACCTGCAGAGCGGCCACAATCCCGTCACCGGTGGTTTGCACATGGCTACACACGATATGCCCAGAAGCCTCGCCACCCAACTCCCAATGATTAGCCGCCATCATCTCCATGACAAAGCGGTCACCCACCTTGGCGCGCTTAAACGGAATACCCAGCTTCTCAAGCGCCACGGCAAGGCCGAAGTTACTCATCAACGTGCCGACGACGCCACCATTAAGCAGGCCGCGCTCATGGCGGTCGCAGGCGATGAGATAGAGGATGTCATCGCCATCCACTTCACGTCCGTCAGCATCGACCAGCAGCACACGATCGCCGTCACCATCAAAGGCAATCCCCAGGTCAGCGCCCTGATGAATAACCGAGGCACGTAGGGCCGACGGATGCGTCGAGCCCACCTGGTGGTTGATATTCACCCCGTCAGGCGAGGCGCCAATCACACTGACCTCGGCCCCCAGCTCGCGAAAAACACTGGGCGCAATGTGGTAAGTCGCGCCATGAGCGCAGTCCAGCACCACTTTTAAACCATGCAGGCTCAAACGGTCCGGCAGCGTCGATTTACAAAACTCAATGTAGCGCCCGGCCGCATCATCAATGCGCGCTGCCTTCCCTAGCTGCGCTGCTTCAGCGGTGGTCAACGGCGCCTCCAGCATCGCCTCAATGCGGTCTTCCGTCTCATCAGGCAATTTCTTGCCTTCTGCCGAGAAGAACTTGATGCCGTTATCGTCAAACGGGTTATGGGAAGCTGAGATCACGATACCTGCATCAGCGCGGAAGGTGCGTGTCAGGTAGGCAATGCCCGGTGTCGGCATTGGCCCCAGAAGCGAGACATCAACCCCCGCCGCCGAAAGCCCAGCCTCAAGCGCTGACTCAAACATATAGCCAGAAATGCGCGTATCTTTACCAATTAGCACGCGCGTACGACCTTTTTCGCGACGCAGCACCTGGCCCGCTGCCCAGCCAAGCTTAAGCATAAAATCAGCGGTGATGGGTGACTGCCCGACCGTACCGCGAATTCCATCGGTACCAAAATAGCGTCGTGTCATGGGTGTCTTTCCTCATTAAACGGCATTTCGCAACCCTCTTGGAGTACTGCCCAGGCCATATTAACGGCATCTACCGTCGGGCCTACATCGTGTACGCGTAAAATCTTGGCGCCACGTTCAACGGCCATGGCAGAAAGCGCCAAGCCGCCGGCCAGACGCTCCTCTACGGGCCGTCCCAGCACTTTGCCAATCATGCTTTTGCGCGACATTCCCACCAGCAGTGGCAGGTTAAGAGACTGTAGCGCGTCCATATTTTTTAACAGGCGCAAATTATGCTCAACCGTCTTGCCAAACCCAAAGCCTGGATCCAACAGTAACCGGCTGCGCCGCAGGCCAGCAGCCTCACACTCAGCTACTCGCTGGGCCAGATAGCTGGCAACGGCCTCTTCTACCGGCTGATCATAAGAAGGCGCCTGCTGCATATCCTGAGGCTCACCCTGACGGTGCATTAAACACACGGGGAGCCCGCTGCTAATCGCAGCCATCAAAGCGCCTTCACGCTCAAGCGCACGCACATCATTAATCATCCCCGCACCTAATGCGCTTGATTCGCGCATCACCAGCGGGCAGCTGGTATCCACCGATATCAGCGCATCCAACTCACGTACTAGCGCCTCTACCACTGGGGCAACACGATCAAGCTCCTCCTGAGCCCCCAGTGCGCTGGCTCCAGGGCGCGTGGACTCTCCGCCCACGTCAATAATCGCCGCGCCTTCGGCCAGCATCCGCTCGGCGTGGCGCAGTGCATCGTCCAGCGCCACGTGTCGGCCACCATCAGAAAAAGAGTCGGGCGTGACATTCAAGATCCCCATCACCCGGGGAAAAGACATATCCAGTGAATGACGCCCGCAGCGCATATGAACATTATCATTCATTTCTGGAGAGTTAGGAGGGTAGATTATTGATTTCATGCTGCTACCTATAAAAAAGAAGCATTGCTACTTGCCTGCCTACAGAATAACAAAAAGGCGCCCCTAAGTGGGGCGCCTTTGGCAGTAGCCAGCGACCGGTCAGGGGCCGGTAGGGCCACCTAGCGGGTCAGAGGGGCGGCGTCGAGGCTGATCGTCATCTTCTTCACCATCGTCACCTGAAGTGCCATCGCCTGAAGCGCTATCACTTGAAGAGCTAGAGGATGAATCGCCTTGTGCTTTGGGCTTGTCATCGCTAACGCGAGTACCGCCGCCAGAGGAGTCACCATCATTCCAACCTTCCGGCGGACGCGGCTCACGGCCTTCCATGATGTCTTTCAGCTGCGCGGCATCAATGGTTTCGTATTTCATCAATGCTTCGGTCATGGCGTCCAGCTTGTCACGATTATCGTGCAGAATCTGGCGTGCCTGCTCGTAGCACTCATCAATGATCTTGCGCACTTCTTTATCAAGACGCGTGGTCGTGTCGCCAGATTTGAGCTTGCTGCCGCCCTGGCCCGGGCCACCCAGGAACTGATGCGATTCGTCCTCGTCATACATGATCGGGCCCATTTCATCCGACAGGCCCCACTTCGCTACCATGTTGTGAGCAAGCTCAGTCGCACGCTTGATGTCGTTAGAGGCACCAGTGGTGACACCGTTGGCACCCAGCGTCATCTCTTCAGCGATACGACCACCGAACAGCGAACAAATCTGGCTCAGGATCTGCTGACGCGACAGGCTGTAACGATCTTCTTCGGGCAGGAACATGGTCACACCCAAGGCCCGCCCGCGCGGAATAATCGTCACTTTATAGACCGGGTCGTGCTCAGGCATTATCAAGCCGATAACCGCATGGCCTGACTCGTGATACGCCGTATTAAGCTTCTCTTTGTCGGACATGACCATGGATTTGCGCTCAGCGCCCATCATGATCTTGTCCTTGGCGAGCTCAAGCTCTTCCATGCCCACTAAGCGCTTGTTGCGGCGCGCAGCAAACAGGGCCGACTCGTTGACCAGGTTGGCCAGATCAGCACCGGAGAAGCCTGGCGTACCGCGGGCAATGATCGAAGGTTTGACGTCTTCTGCCAGCGGCACCTTGCGCAGGTGAACACCCAAAATATGTTCACGACCACGAATGTCCGGCAAGCCAACGGTTACCTGACGGTCAAAACGGCCTGGACGCAGCAGTGCCGGGTCGAGTACGTCCGGACGGTTAGTCGCGGCAATCACGATCACGCCTTCATTGGCTTCAAAGCCGTCCATCTCAACCAATAGCTGGTTAAGTGTCTGCTCGCGCTCATCGTTACCGCCGCCCATACCAGCACCGCGTGAACGACCTACCGCGTCAATCTCATCGATAAAGATAATGCAGGGTGACTGCTTTTTGGCCTGCTCAAACATATCGCGGACGCGTGACGCGCCGACACCCACAAACATTTCGACAAAGTCCGAACCGGAAATCGAGAAGAAGGGTACTTTGGCTTCACCGGCAATAGATTTTGCCAGCAGCGTTTTACCGGTTCCCGGCGGGCCTACCATCAACACGCCGCGCGGAATGGTACCGCCCAAGCGCTGGAATTTGGTGGGATCGCGCAGGAAGTCGACCAGCTCTTCGACTTCTTCCTTGGCTTCATCACAGCCTGCCACGTCAGCAAACGTGGTTTTAATCTGATCCTGGGAAAGCAGTTTGGCCTTGGATTTACCAAAGCTCATTGGGCCACCTTTACCGCCGCCCGCACCGCCCTGCATCTGGCGCATAAAGAACATGAAGATGGCCAGGATCAGCAGAATCGGGAAACTTGCGATCAGCAGACGCGTCCAGATGCTTTGCTGCTCTGGCGCCTTACCCACCACGTTTACGTTATTGCTTAGCAGATCATCCATCAGCTTGGGATCTTCCGCTGCCGGACGAATAGTCTGGAACTGCGAACCATCCGTACGCTCACCCTGAATGGTATAGCCATCAATGGTAACGCTGCGGACCTGCTGATTTTGCACCTGCTGCACAAACTGGGAATAGTTCGTGTTCTGCGGAGCGCTTTCCGTACTAAAATTGTTGAACACTGTCAGTAGCACAGCCGCAATGACCAGCCACAGAATCAGGTTCTTCGCCATATCGTTCAAGGGGCTACCCTCATTACAAGAATCCGTCAGTTAACCGCCGACATTAAGACCATAAAGCCATACCGGACGTTCAACCCTTGCCAAAGCACCATTGTCTTTGGGCCATCTGTATCACGCTTATTTCATGCCTATAATGTGACACACCTTGCGCCTGCCTGTCTGGCAATCGCGATGATAAATCTTTGCTATGCACGTTTTCATGCCCGCGCTCCATACCTGTGGGTATAGTTTAGCCGCGAAACCCCTCCGCTAGAAAGTAGACTTCCCGGGAACGTGCCCGCGAAGCATCTGGCTTACGGGTCACGACACGATCAAAACTGCCGCGCAACTCTTTCAGGTAGCTATCAAATCCTTCCCCCTGAAACACTTTGGCGAGAAACCGGCCGCCAGGAGATAGCGTTTCACGGGCAAGTTCCAAGGCAAGCTCTACCAAATACATGGCCTGAGGCTGGTCAATCGCCGCCATACCACTCATATTGGGGGCCATGTCCGACATCACAAGGTCCACCGGGCGATTTCCCAGGCGCTCAAGAATCGCGTTCAGCACCGATTCCTCAGTAAAATCGCCCTGGATAAAGTTCACCCCTGCCAGCGCATCCATTTCTAGTATATCGGAAGCAATCACCACGCCTTCCGAACCTACCTTGTCTGCCGCCACTTGGCTCCATCCGCCAGGCGCCGCCCCCAGGTCGATCACCGTCATGCCCGGACGAAACAGCTTATCCTTTTCATCGAGTTCAAGCAGTTTATAGCTTGCCCGCGAGCGATAGCCATCCTGCCAGCTCTGTTTCACATACTGGTCGTCAAAATGTTCTTTCTTCCAGTTATTACTGGTCTTGCTCACTGAATGTTTACGACTTGGGGGTTTTTGCTGCATGTAGGAATCTAACGCTGGAATAAGAGATGGGTGCTTGCACGCGATTGCTTTCACTCGGTGGCATTTCACCGTAAGATGGAGCGTTAAGCGCTAACCGGGATACCGCAAGATACCATGAGCTTGTCACAGGCACAAAAGAAAGCATTTCGCAGCATTGGCCACCACCTTAACCCGGTGGTCACCGTTTCTGAAAACGGCGTCTCCGAAAATCTGCTCGCAGAACTCAACCGCGCGCTCAACGATCATGAGCTTATCAAGGTGAAACTTGCTTTGCCTGAGCGTGACGACCGTGCGGCCATGCTAAACGAACTGGTTACCGATAGCCGCGCCGAAGTCGTGCAAACGATTGGTAAAATGGCGCTGCTTTATCGCAAGAACCCTAAAGTGAATCCGAAGCTCTCTAACGTTACACGCTTCGAAGATCACCACGGCCGCCACTAAAACGCCGCTGACTGATCGTTAAAAAAGCGATAAAAAGCCCGCGATTCGGTTGATATCAACCTGAGGCGCGGGCTTTTTTAATGGACGCCCGATGAACCGGGCGTCCGCTCGTTTTACGCGCTTTTACACATACCAGCGCTTACACATACTCGACGCTTTCGATTTCATACTCAACGTCGCCGCCCGGTGTCTTGACCACGGCAACGTCGCCTTCTTCCTTGCCGATCAGCGCGCGCGCAATAGGGGACGTAACAGAAATGCGGCCAGATTTAATATCCGCCTCATCCTCGCCCACAATGCGGTAGGTGACGCTTGCATCGGTATCCAGATTAAGTAGCGACACCGTGACACCAAAGATCACTTTACCGGTATTAGGGAGCTTGGTGATATCAATCACCTGCGCCACCGAAAGCTTGCTTTCGATTTCCTGAATACGACCTTCGATAAACCCCTGCTGTTCGCGGGCAGCGTGGTATTCGGCGTTCTCCTTAAGGTCGCCGTGCTCACGCGCTTCAGCGATCGCCGCAATCACTCGAGGGCGCGCTTCGCCCTTCAGATGATTGAGCTCTTCGCGAAGACTTTTTTCACCCGCAACCGTCATCGGGACCTTGTTCATTGACTTGCTCCTGCATGCAGATCCTGAAGGCGCCGCACCGTAATTTCCCTACCGTACTCAAGCGCCATGCAAACGGCATTAGCGCCCGCCAAGGTGGTTGCATAGGGCACCTTGCGCGCGAGAGCAGTACGGCGAATGACCGAAGAGTCATTAATGGCCTGACGACCTTCGGTAGTGTTCACGATGTAGGCGATATCGTCGTTCTTCAACAGATCGACAATATGGGGACGACCTTCGTAGACTTTATTGACGTGCTCCACTTCCAGTCCAGCCGCTTCTAACGCTGCCGCTGTACCGCGTGTTGCACAAAGTGTGAAGCCTAATGTTAGCAGAGAACGGCCTACTTCGATAATCCCCTCTTTGTCCGGCTCACGCACGGACAGGAAGGCTTTACGCGCGCCCTCAAGCGCCGGGATTGCTTCGCCCGCGCCCAGCTGCGCCTTGAAGAAGGCCTCGGCAAAGGTTTCGCCTGAACCCATTACTTCACCGGTAGATTTCATTTCCGGTGAGAGAATCGGGTCGACCCCCTGGAACTTGTTGAAAGGGAAGACCGCTTCTTTCACGCTATAGAAGTGCGGAATGATTTCGCGCTCAAAGCCCTGCTCGGCAAGCGTCGTGCCCGCCATGCAGCGTGCCGCAATCTGGGCAAGCGAGGTGCCGATGCACTTGGACACAAACGGCACGGTACGCGAGGCGCGCGGGTTGACTTCGATGACATAGATCTCGCCATCCTGCCAGGCAAGCTGCACGTTCATCAGGCCTTTAACACCCAGTTCAACGGCCATCTGTTTGACCTGCTCGCGCATCTTGTCCTGCACCTCAAGAGGCAGCGAGTAAGGCGGCAGCGCACAGGCGGAGTCACCGGAGTGTACCCCCGCTTGCTCGACGTGCTGCATGATGCCGCCAATCACTACCTGCTGGCCGTCCGATACCGCATCGATATCGATCTCGATGGCAGCACTCAGGAAGTGATCGAGCAGCACCGGCGAGTCGTTGGAGACCTTGACCGCATTGGTCATGTAGTTCTCAAGCTCGGAGGCGTCATAGACGATCTCCATGGCCCGACCGCCCAGCACGTAGCTTGGGCGCACCACCAGCGGATAACCGATGGTCTCCGCCTTGGCAAAGGCTTCTTCAAAGCTGCGCGCAGTGGCGTTAGGCGGCTGCTTCAGGCCGAGCTTGTCGATCATTACCTGGAAGCGCTCGCGGTCTTCGGCGCGGTCGATGGCGTCCGGCGTGGTACCGATGATCGGCACGCCAGCAGCTTCCAGCTCACGCGCCAGCTTCAGCGGCGTCTGGCCACCAAACTGAACAATCACGCCTACCGGCTTCTCTTTATCAGCGATTTCAAGCACGTCTTCCAGGGTCACCGGCTCGAAGTAGAGGCGATCAGAGGTGTCGTAATCGGTCGATACGGTTTCCGGGTTGCAGTTGACCATAATGGTTTCATAGCCGTCATCGCGCATGGCGAACGCGGCGTGAACACAGCAGTAGTCAAACTCGATGCCCTGGCCGATACGGTTCGGCCCGCCGCCGAGCACCATGATCTTCTGACGATCCGATACGTCCGCTTCGCACTCCTCTTCATACGTGGAGTACATGTAAGCCGTATCCGAGGCAAATTCCGCGGCACAGGTATCCACGCGCTTATAAACCGGGCGAATGCCTGCCGTCTGGCGCGTTTGACGGAACTCTTTTTCGCTCACGTTCAGCAGCTTAGCCAGACGCGCATCGCCAAAGCCTTTGCGCTTAAGCTGATAAAGCTCACGGGCAGAAAAATCGCTAAGCGAACGCTTGGCAACGGCGGTTTCCGTCAGCACCAGGTCTTCCATCTGGACCAGGAACCAAGGGTCGATATTGGTGAGGGAAAACACCTCATCGACGCTCATGCCTGAGCGCATGGCATCGGCCACGTAGAAAATACGCTCGGCACCGGCAGCCTGAAGTTCGCCCTGGATGATCGCCATGTTGTCCGGGGTAAAGTCAGTAATAATCGGGTCGAGACCGTCATTACCGGTTTCCAGGCCGCGCAGGGCTTTCTGCAGCGATTCCTGGAAGGTACGGCCAATCGCCATCACCTCACCCACAGACTTCATCTGCGTGGTCAGGCGGTCGTTGGCCTGGGGGAATTTCTCAAAGGTAAAGCGCGGTATCTTGGTAACCACGTAGTCGATGGATGGCTCGAACGAGGCCGGCGTGCGTCCACCGGTAATATCGTTTTGCAGCTCGTCCAGCGTGTAGCCGATCGCCAGCTTGGCGGCGATTTTGGCAATCGGGAAGCCGGTCGCCTTGGAGGCCAGTGCGGATGAGCGTGATACCCGCGGGTTCATCTCGATCACGACCAGGCGGCCGGTTTTCGGGTCCATACCGAACTGCACGTTGGAGCCACCGGTTTCCACGCCAATCTCGCGCAGTACCGCGAGGCTCGCGTCGCGCATGATCTGATACTCTTTGTCCGTCAGCGTTTGTGCCGGTGCGACGGTGATCGAGTCACCGGTGTGCACGCCCATCGGGTCAAAATTTTCGATCGCACAGACGATAATGCAGTTATCGTTCTTGTCGCGCACGACCTCCATTTCGTACTCTTTCCAGCCCAGCAGTGACTCGTCGATCAAGAGCTCGTGGTTGTTGGAAAGCTCGAAACCGCGCGTACAAATTTCTTCAAACTCTTCCTTGTTGTACGCCACGCCGCCGCCGGAGCCGCCCATGGTGTAAGAAGGCCGGATGATGGTCGGGAAGCCAAGCTCTGCCTGAATTTCCCAGGCTTCATCCATGGTATGCGCGACTTTTGCCTTGGGGCATTCCAGGCCAATACGCTTCATGGCCTGGTCGAACAGATCGCGATCTTCCGCCATGTTGATCGCGTCGGCGTTAGCGCCAATCATCTCAACGCCGTACTTTTCCAGCACGCCATGCTTTTCCAGATCCAGCGCACAATTCAGCGCGGTCTGGCCGCCCATCGTCGGCAGGATGGCATCCGGGCGCTCGACTTCGATGATTTTCTCGACAGCCTGCCAGGTAATCGGCTCGATGTAGGTAGCATCGGCCATAGCCGGGTCGGTCATGATGGTGGCCGGGTTGGAGTTAACCAAAATAACCCGGTAACCCTCCTCGCGCAGCGCTTTACACGCCTGGGCGCCGGAGTAGTCGAATTCGCAGGCCTGGCCGATAACGATCGGGCCAGCGCCAATAATCAAAATACTGTTTAAGTCGGTACGCTTAGGCATAACGGTTCCCGCAAAAAATGGTGACGATGAGCGACAAAAGCGGCATACAGTGATGATGCAGGAGCGCGGGTTAGCGGCGCGCCTGCATCATCGCGACGAAGCGATCAAACAGCGGTGCCACATCGCGCGGGCCGGGGCTTGCCTCAGGGTGGCCCTGGAAGCTGAACGCAGGCCGGTCGGTCCGCTCAATGCCCTGCAGCGTGCCGTCAAACAGCGAGCGATGCGTAGCACGCAGGTTAGCGGGCAAACTCGCTTCGTCAGCGGCAAAGCCGTGGTTCTGGCTGGTGATCATCACCGTGCCAGCATCCAGATCCTGCACCGGGTGGTTGGCGCCGTGGTGGCCATGGCTCATCTTGACGGTTTTGGCGCCCGAGGCAAGCGCCAGCAGCTGGTGACCCAGGCAGATACCAAACACCGGGGTATCGGTTTCAAGCACGTCCTGAATGGCCTTAATGGCGTAGTCGCAGGGCTCGGGGTCGCCTGGGCCGTTGGCCAGGAATACGCCGTCCGGGTTCATTGCCAGCACGTCAGCCGCGGGCGTTTGTGCAGGCACCACCGTCAGGCGGCAGCCGCGGGCGGCCAGCATGCGCAGAATATTAAACTTAACGCCGTAGTCGTAAGCCACCACGTGGTAAGGGCGCTCGCCTTTCGTGGTGTCAGCGTAGCCTTCGCCCAGCGTCCACTCCCCTTCTGTCCACTCGTAAGCTTCTTTACAGGAAACCTCTTTGGCCAAATCCATACCCTTAAGGCCCGGGAAGTCCTTGGCCGCCGCCAGCGCGCGCTCAACGGCGTCATCGCCTTCGGCATCGGCACCGGCTAGGATCGCGCCATTCTGCGCGCCTTTATCGCGCAAAATACGCGTCAGGCGGCGGGTATCGATATCCGCGATGCCAAGCACGTTCTGGCTTTCCAGGTAATCCGACAGGGTTTGTTCAGAGCGGAAACTGCTAGCCATCAGAGGAAGATCACGGATGATCAGTCCAGCGGCCGCAATCGATGCCGATTCGACATCTTCGGCATTAACGCCGGTATTGCCGATATGCGGGTACGTTAGCGTGACGATCTGGCGGGTATAAGAAAGATCAGTGAGGATCTCTTGATAGCCGGTCATGGCCGTATTGAACACCACCTCACCGCTTGTTAATCCATCCGCGCCGATG
Organism: Halomonas sp. AOP7-B1-5; assembly: GCF_052353045.1. NCBI lineage: Bacteria > Pseudomonadati > Pseudomonadota > Gammaproteobacteria > Oceanospirillales > Halomonadaceae > Halomonas > Halomonas sp. AOP7-B1-5. The sequence goes on from NZ_JBQTDC010000018.1 coordinate 44,181, forward strand.
GCGATTCCATGAAACACGCTACCGTCTTCCAGGGCCAATATCGCGGGCTTGCTTAATGCGGGGTTATTCAAGTCAAGATCCTCCCATGCTGGTGGGAGCCTGTGGGCGCAGGCTCAGCAATTACTTCGTTATCCACGACCCGTACGCTTGAGCGTGATTAAAACTCGGGTCGTAAAAAAGCGGGACGAAGCCGATAAAAAAATCGGTTTCATCCCGCTTGTTGTTCTATACCCTTCAGAGCCGCTCATTTAACGCAAATAGCCGAGCGGTCGGGGCAGGCTGTGGGCTGGCCAACGCAACAAGCGCGCCGTCTGAGTTTTCTAAGCCACCCGGCCAAAATTTTTGAAATGTTACAGGATTTGGGGCCCGCCGACTACCCCTGGATTAGCTATTAATCACCATTAAAGCGTAAAAATGCTTGGAGCAGCCCGGGCATTCCGCCTTACTCCAGGCCTAATACATCCTGCATATCGTAGCGGCCGGCTGACTGGCCTGCGACCCAGCGCGCCGCACGAACGGCGCCTTTGGCAAACGTCATTCGGCTGGAGGCCTTGTGGGTAATTTCGATGCGCTCGCCTTCGGTTGCAAACATCACCGTATGCTCGCCGACGATATCGCCCGCGCGAACAGTGGCAAAGCCGATCTCTTTGTCGGTACGTGGCCCGCACTGACCTACCCGTTCAAACACGCCGTGCTCTTTCAAAGTGCGGCCAATGCTTTCAGCTACCACTTCGCCCATCTTAATCGCCGTACCGGAGGGCGCATCGACCTTGTGGCGGTGATGCGACTCGATGATTTCGATATCGTAGCCTTCATCGCCTAGCGCTTTCGCCGCGGTTTCCAGAAGCTTCAGCGTCAGGTTGACGCCCACGCTCATGTTGGGGGCAAACACCACCGCTACCTTGTCACGATAGCTATCCAGCTGTGCGAGCTCGTCATCACTCATCCCCGTGGTACCAATCACCATGCGCTTTCCATGCTCGGCACAAAATGCCAGATTCGCCAGCGTGACCTGCGGGGCAGTGAAATCGATCAGCACATCGAAGTCATCGACAATGGCGCTTAACGAATCCACGGCGTTAACGCCGCGTTTGCCAACGCCCGCCAGCTCGCCAATGTCCGCCCCTGCCAGGGAGCTGCCTGGTTCGACAATACCGCCTGCCAGAGTGGCGTCAGCCTCCTGTTCTACAGCGTTTACCAACGTACGGCCCATACGGCCAGCCACGCCTACAATGGCAACTCGGGTCATGCGAACTCCTGCGTTTTGCGATGTGTTACGTCGAATCGGGCAATGCCTTATCAAACATGCATTAACTGGGCGGTGATTATACCAGACGCCTCGCGCGAATCCGCGCTAACGCAAGCCGCAGGCTAGTTTTGCCACACGACAACCAGCTCTTCATCCTTCGCCATCCGTACAAGATGGCTTTCCACCACGCCTTCTAACTGATCGAGATGCTCTTCTTCCAGCGTTTCGATCGACACCGTCAGCTTGTCAGCTTCGGCGTGCAGCAGGCAGGTGCCCTTGTCAGGGAATACAATCTTGCCATCCTGCTGGCTGTGTTCAACCTCCAGCTTATGTGCCCAGTGCTTGCACAGCCGGTTGATAATACGCTCACCGGACGTAGTCTCAATTTCAGCACGCGATAACGGCATAACGAATTCTCCATTGGATAAGAAATAACAGGGCTAGCATAGGAGGAACGTTATTAGCTGCCCAATACTTAATGAAACGATAGCGCAACAAGGCGTTCATCACCTTCAAACACGATGATCAAGCAGTCGGCATCTCGACAGTTAAACTGGATTCCATGATAATGCCCAAACATGCGAATGCGAATTATATTCAAAAATTTTTATACCGCGTCGATGTGGTTAGCGCTGCCATCAGTTTGCGCGTGAGATACCCCAGCGGCCCCGTCTATCCATAAGTGATGAATACGCCCATGACCTTCCCTTTTTTAAAAACGCTGATTGGCACGGCAGCCGTTATAAGCTGCACGAATGCCGCGGCTGACAGCATCACAGTGACCGACATTACCGGTCGCCAGGTCACGCTTGATGGCCCCGCCGAGCGGGTTATTTTGGGTGAAGGGCGGCAAATTTATTTGCTTGGCCTGCTGGAGCCGGAAGCGCCTTTTTCGCACATCGTCGGTTGGCGTGAAGATTTTTCCCAGGCAGACCCCGATAACTACGCGCGCTATGCCGAACGTTTTCCCGAGATCGAAGAACTGCCCACGTTTGGCGGCTTTAAAGACGGTACCTTCGATGTCGAACAGGCCGCGTCGCTTACCCCTGACATCGTCTTTATGAACCTTGAAGCCAAGGTGGCCACCGAAGATGCCGCTTACGATGACAAGCTTGGCCAATTGGGCATTCCGATTGTGTATGTCGATTTTCGCGAAGACCCGATCGAACACACCATTCCTTCCATGCGCCTGATGGGCCAGATCATGGGTGATGAAGCAGCGGCGGAAGAGTTTATCGACTTCGCCGAGGCTCAGTTGGCCCGCGTTACCGATGTGATTGAAGAGGCCAACCCTGAGCGGCCCAGCGTGTTTATCGACCGCGCCGGCGGCTATTCCGATGAGTGCTGTATGAGCTTTGGGCCCGGCAACTTTGGCGAGTATGTAACGCTGGCGGGTGGTACCAACATTGCCGATGGGATTATTCCCGGCAGCTTTGGCACGCTAAACCCCGAGCAGATTATTGCCGCCAACCCTGAACACGTGGTGGTAACCGGCGGCAACTGGGACGCCTACGTACCCGGCGGTGACTGGGTGGGCATGGGGCCTGGCGCCGATATGCAGGCCGCCCATGACAAGCTTGAAGCGTTAACCGGGCGCACCGCGATGACGGGCATTCAGGCGGTAGAGTCGGGTAATTTCCATGCGATTTGGCACCAGTTCTACAACAGCCCCTACTATTTTGTGGCCATCCAGCAGTTAGCCAAGTGGTTACACCCTGAGCTATTTGAGGACCTGGACCCCGAAGCCACCATGGAAGAACTCCACGAGCGCTTCCTGCCTATCGACTACGAGCCTGGCTACTGGGTATCACTCAATGATGACTGAAACAACGACGGCAGCGCCTGTCTCTCAAGCGCGCGCCTTTTATCGTAGCCAGGTATTTCGTCGCCAGATGATTTTGGCAGCCCTGGTCGTCGCGCTGTTTTTCAGCCTATGCGTCGACCTGGCGCTGGGCCCTGCGCGTTACAGCTTAGGCGAAGTCATCGCCGCCCTGCTCACCCCTCAAAACGTCAGCCAACAGGCGCGAGTGATTCTCTGGGAAATCCGCATGCCGGTGGCGTTGATGGCATTGGTGGTCGGGGCGAGCCTTTCCGTTGCTGGGGCACAGATGCAGACGATTCTAAGCAATCCACTGGCGAGCCCGTTTACCCTGGGTATTTCCGCTGGCGCAAGCTTCGGCGCGGCGTTAGGGCTTGCCTTTGGCGTGGCTATCGTGCCCGCCGCCATCGAGTTCGTGGTGCCCCTCAACGCGTTCATCATGGCCATGTTCACGGCGTTTCTTATCCACGCTCTGAGCCTAAAGCGCGGCGTTACGGTAGAAACCATCGTACTGCTCGGCATCGCTATGGTGTTTATCTTCAACTCGCTGATGGCGCTGATTCAGTTTTTCGCAAGCCAGGAGGCCGTTTCGGCGGTGGTGTTCTGGACCATGGGCAGTCTGACCAAGGCCACCTGGCCCAAGTTCTGGATCGCACTCGGCATTCTCGCTGCGGTAATGCCGCTACTTGCCCGCCACGGCTGGGCACTGACCGCCATGCGCCTGGGCGATGCCAAAGCCGAAAGCATGGGCGTTAAGCCACGCGCGCTGCGCCTAGAAGTACTGGTGCTTGTATCACTGCTTGCCGCGGTTGCAGTGGCCTTTGTGGGCACTATCGGTTTTATCGGCCTGGTGGGGCCGCATATTGCACGTATTTTGCTGGGTGAAGATCAGCGTTTCTTCCTACCCGGCTCGGCGCTTTGCGGCGCGCTGATTCTCTCGGTTGGCTCGGTGATTTCCAAAATCATCATTCCGGGCACAATTATTCCCATCGGCATCATTACCTCGCTGGTGGGCATTCCCTTCTTCCTGTTTCTGGTGCTCAACCACAAGAAGGCTTCATGGTAACCCTACAGTTAACCCGTGTGTCGGCCCGCTACGGACGCCGCGCTATTCTGGAAGACATCACCACGCCCAGCTTTCAGGGCGGGCAGGTGGTAGCGCTTCTCGGCCCCAATGCGGCAGGCAAGTCAACGCTTTTCCGGCGTATCCTGGGCCTGATCAAAGGTGACGGTAATGTGGCCATCAACGGCACCAGCGCCGAGCGTCCGGTGGCCTATATGCCTCAGGACACCGGCGCCAAAGCGGTACTCACGGTGTATGAATCGGTGCTGCTTGCGCGCATGCAGGGGCGCAGCCTGAAAGTACAGCCAGAGGATCTGGCACAGGTTGACCGTGCGCTTGAAGAGCTTAATATCACCTCGCTTGGTGAGCGTGACATTGGCGACTTGAGCGGCGGGCAGCGCCAGCTGGTGAGCGCCGCCCAGGCGTTGGTACAAGAGCCCGAAATTCTGATGCTCGATGAACCCACGTCCGCGCTCGACTTGAACCGCCAGATCAATCTGCTGACGGTTTTACGCCGCCTGGCGGATGAACGCCAGATGCTGATTCTGGTAGCACTGCACGACTTAGGCCATGCGCTACGCTTTACCGATGCTTCCATGGTACTGGAAAACGGCCGCCTGATTGCCTGCGGCCCCACCGCAGAAGTGATTACTCCTGAGCTTCTGCGCCAGGTGTATAAAGTGGCGGCACGCATCGAGCCATGCTCGAAGGGCCGCCCTCAGCTTATCGTCGAAGAAGCGGTTTAACGCTTCATCCCTGCAAGGCGCTTGCGGCTAGCGTCATTCGCCCGCCAGCGCTTCTCGCATATCCGCCACATCTCCTGGGGAAACGGCCGCCGCGGCGTTTCCCCAGCTGTTGCGCACAAACGTCAGCACGCTGGCGATTTCCTCATCATTCAGATTCCAGGCAAACGACGGCATGGCAGGCGCCGTGGGCTTGGCATCGGTAGCAACCGGGCGGCTGCCGGCCAATACAACCCGTATCAATGAACTCGTGTTATCACCATTGACCACCGGATTGCTCGCCAACTGCGGGAAGATGCCGTACTCGCCGCCACCATCAGACGTATGACAGCCCGAGCAGCGATCAAAGTAGATATGGCTACCTGCCCGGACCTGGGCGTTATCTTCGGATAGCGGCTCGGGTGGCTCGCGATCCCAGTCGTCTGACTCAAGGCCTGCTCCACTCAACAGATAGCGCGCCACTGCATACAGGTCGTCGTCGGTCCAGTGTTGGGATGAATGGTGCACCTCGTCGGCCATCGGCCCCGAGGCGAAGTCAAAACGATTACCACCGGTTTGCAGATATTCAACCAGCTCATCTTCGCTCCAACCACCAATCCCGACATGCGCATTCGGGGTGATGTTGGGAGCGTACCAGCCTTCAATGGTGGCGCCGGCAAACTTGTCACCGCCTTCGCCGCCCATGAAATTACGCGGAGTGTGGCAGGTTCCGCAATGCCCCAGGCTCTCAACTAGATAGGCGCCGCGATTGATCTCGTCCGACTGCTCAGGGTCGGGCTCAAAGGTCTTCTCATCGAAGTTAAGCCAGTTCCAGCCCATCATCACCTGCCGAATACTGAACGGGAAAGGCAGTTGGTTGGCCTCCACATCATTCTCGACAGGCGTGACCGTCTGCAGATAAGACCATAAGTCATGAATATCCTTCTCGGGCATTAGCGTATAAGACGGATACGGCATGGCCGGGTAAAGATGGTAGCCGCCCTTGCCGATACCCTCGGTCATGGCCGCCTTGAAGTCTTCATAGCGCCAGTGACCAAGCCCCGTATCAGGGTCGGGCGTGATATTAGGCGCCAAAAGCGTGCCGAAAGGGGTTTCAAGCGCAACGCCACCGGAAAATGGCTGGCTGTCATCGGCGGTATGGCAGGCCGCACAGTCACCTAGCACGCTGATATAGCGCCCGCGCTCAATATCCTGATACTCCGTGCTGGCGGCCCATACCGAAAGTGGCAAAAGCGCCACGCCTGCAAGCGATAATCCCATAAGCGTTTTCATGTGCTGATCATCTCCCCGGGATTACGCAGGTAGTGGTTGATGATGCCATCGGCAGCTTTAAAGGCCAGCGCGCCTACCGTGCCGGTCGGGTTGTAGCCCGGGTTCTGCGGAAAGGCGGAGGCGCCCACCACAAACAGATTGGGCACGTCCCACACCTGCAGGTACTTGTTGACCGAACTGGTACCCGGATCGGCGCCCATAACGAAGCCGCCAACCACATGCGAGGACTGATAGGGACGGCCATCCCAGGGTCCGACACGCGGGCTGGCTACGATCTCACGCGGATTCATGCGCCGGGCGATTTCGGCGGTCTTCTCGGTGACGTACTGCGCCATTCTGAGATCGTTGTCGGTGAAATCGAAGGTGATTCGCAGAAGCGGCCTGCCCAGCCGATCCCGGTACGTTGGGTCCAGCGATAGGTAGTTGTTAGGCGACGAATAGTTGCTCGCCTCGCAGCCGATCGACATCGTACTGGCGTAGTTATCGACCGTGGCACGCTTCCAGTTGGAGCCCCAGCGTGGCGTGCCCGGCGGCGTAGGGCGTGCCTGGATCGGTGTCGCGCCGATCGGTGTTACCCGGGTGCTGCCGCCGCCGAAAAAGCCAAGGCCCGAATGGTCGAAGTTATCGTTGTTAAACTCATCAATGCCCATGCCCACAGCGCCAGCGCCTATAAACGGGTTGAAATTCTTGTCATCGAAGAAGAGCTGCACGCTGTTGGCGGTCTGGTAGGCGTAGTTGCGCCCTGTGGTGCCTCGGCGGGTTGTCGGATCGTAGGCTTCACCAATGTTGGAGGTGAGCATCAGACGCACGTTTTCGAAGGTAAACGCAGCGATGACCACGATTTCGGCAGGCTGCTCCCACTGGCGACCGGCGGAGTCGACATAGACGATACCCGTGGCGCGGCGGCCGTCGGAGTCGGTAGTGACCCGCAGCACTTCGCAGTGGGTACGCGCTTCGAAGTTGTTCTTGCGAATCAGCGTCGGCAATACCGTGGTGATGGCGCTGGCCTTGGAGTAGTTGGCACAACCATAGTTGGTACAGAAGCCACAGAAGGTACACGGCCCCATGGTGATGCCGAGCGGATTGGTGTAGGTCTCCGAAACCAGCGACGACGGCACCGGAAACGGCTGATAGCCCATTTCGCGTGCCGTTTCAGCGAATAGCGTCGGTGAGTAGGGCTGCCTGAGCGGCGGGGTTGGGTAGTCGCTTGAGCGCACGCCTTCAAACGGATTGCCGCCGGCCTGCTTGCCACTGACCAGATTACCCGCTCGTCCGGACGTACCTGCTATCTTCTCGAAGGCATCGTAAAACGGTTCCATCTCGCTCCAGTCGGTTCCCCAGTCTTGCAGGGAAAGTTCGTCGGGAATGGAGTTCGCCCCATAGCGCTCTTCCAGATGGCTGCGTAGTCGAAACTCTTCGGGCTGAAAACGAAACGTGATCCCCGCCCAGTGATTGCCCGCGCCGCCAGTGCCGTTGCCGGGATGAAACGAGCCCCACTTGCGCATCGGCAGCGCCGTCTGCGTCGGGTTGTTACGCAGGGTGATAGTGTTCTGTGCAGTGCGCAGCATCAATTCCTGGCGCTGCGAGTAACGTAGCTCATCGGTGACCGAGGCAATATTGAAATCCTTGGCCGTATCACGCCACGGGCCGCGCTCGACGCCCACAACGCTAAGCCCTGCATCGACAAGTTCGTTGGCGATAATCGCGCCGGCCCAGCCGAGCCCGACCACCACTGCATCAGTGGGAGGTAGTTTGGTTGCCATATCAATGTATCCCTACGCTTGCCAGTCAGGACGGCCGCCGATGCTTACCGGCTCAAATCCCAGATCTTCATTGTGTCGTTCAACGTAATCGCGGTAGTCGTAGCGGGCACCGGGAAAGCCCAACATCTTCCAGGACACCATGTCACGATTACCACCGTAAAGCGGGTCGGCAAAGAATCCTTCCATGGTGTTCTGCAGCACGATCTCGAAAAATACCAGCGAGTCGATATCGTCGAGCTGAATTTCCTCTTCCTCCAGCTGAGCCAATATCTGATCGCGCGCCTCACCGCTTAGCTCAGCGAAGGTGGCGCCATGTTCGTTACGGCAGTGGTCGTTGAGTGCACCCAGCCCCAGGCGATAGCGCTGCTTGGGGGTCAAGGCAGACTGGTCGCCCTGTTCCGGCGTGCCGTCCTGAAAAGGGCCGTGCATGTAGAGCCGCTCATAGCCGCCGTAGGCGCCGGCCAGTTGGCGGTCGATAAACACCGCACAACCGGCATCCTTACCGCTCATGCTTAAATCATCGGCTGGAATCAAACGCTCGACGATGGCCTCGACCGTTACGGCTTCCTCATCGGTGAAAAATTGCCAACCGGCGTCAGTATCGACCGGCGGCACGGCGTTATTGGCCAGGGGTTTCCACTCGGGCGTTCCTTTAACAGTCAGCGCCTGAACCGGGCTGGAAGCGCCGATTAAAAGCGCTGCCGAAGATCCCAGGAGTTCTCTTCGAGTCAGACCGCTAGGCTTAGCGGTATCGTTTTTATTGCTCATCACGGTTCCCTTGAATTGTCTTGACCCGCCTGCGGGAGCAGTTGAATGAGCGCGGGCCATTCCAGTCAGCGTACACATTCCGCTAAACCATATAACGTGCTAACTATTATTTAAAACATAGGAGACGTGACAATTCATCGCAACATTAAAGCGGCATTTGGCGGGAGAAAGAGATACGCAAGACACCTTCAAGCGGCGTGGAAACAACGCCGCTTTAGCTTATTTTCGAAAAAGCCGCTTAAAACGTCGGCCTTCCAGGGCAGCAAGCGCCACCCCGCTCAACATTAGCGGCAGCGCCAACAGAAAACTGCTCGATACCGGAATACCGAACAGCACCCAGTCAGCCGCTACCGGCCAAATTAGCGCGACGTACTCAAACGGTGCGAGCCGCGACGCTTCGGCGTAGCGTAACGCCAGGGTCATCGCAATATGCGCCGCCCCGCCAAACAGCCCCGAGAGCACCAAAAGCCCAAACGCCTTCGGGTCAAGTGCCGCCCACCCCAAGGGCAGCGTGGCCAGCCCCGCAAGTGCAGACACCAGAATAAAGTAAAAGGCGATAGACGCAGCGGTCTCGGTGCGCGAAATTCGCCTGACGGTGAGCAGCGCCCCCGCCGTTAGCAGCGCACTTAGCGCACCCAACGCATAGCCGGTCATCTGGCCACTTTCAGCGCTGGCATTAAGGCCAGGCAATACCAGCACCGCCATACCGGCAAGCGCCAGTACAATGGCGCCTGCTCGGAAGAACGAGAACTTCTCGCCCAATAGCAGCACTCCACCTACCGCCATAAACACCGGCGTTAGCTGAGCCAGCAGCGTTGCCTCTGCAACGGGCAGCAGGGCTACCGCTGCAAATGAAGCGAACATCGCTGCCGCTCCCAGCCCCGAGCGCAGCGCATGGCCCAGCGGGCGCCGTGTGCCCAGCCCGCCTGGAAACTCCCGACGAATCACCAGGAAAATCACAATGGGTAACAACGCAAACAGTGAGCGGAAGAACACCGACTGCCCCACCGGCACTTCATCACTCACCGCTTTAATGCACACCAGCATGCCGGTAAACAGCAGCCCGGAAAGGATTCTGAGCCAGATACCCAAGGCAGGTCTTTCTTGCAAGCTATCCATTACGCTTTATGTTCCTTAAACGTCAAAAACCCCCGGCCTGAGCCGAGGGTCTACGGAACCTAACGCTTACCACTACGTCAGGATCAAGGCTTCATCTCTTCAAAAAATTTCTTCACGCTATCGAAGAAGCCGGTTTTCTTGGGTGAGTGGCTGTGGCTATTGCTGCCTTCCAGGCTTTCCTGGAATTTGCGCAGCAGGTCGCGCTGCTCATCGCCGAGGTTGACCGGGGTTTCGATGACGACTTTACAGAGCAAGTCACCCGGGGCGCCGCCGCGAACCGGTTTCACACCTTTACCGCGCAGGCGGAAGAGCTTGCCGGTTTGGGTTTCGGGCGGAATTTTGAGCTTCACACGGCCATCGAGCGTAGGCACTTCAAGCTCGCCACCGAGGGCAGCATCCACAAAGTTGATCGGCACGTCGCAGTGCAGATTCTTACCATCGCGCTGGAAGATATGGTGCGCTTTGATAGAGACCTGAACGTACAGATCGCCCGCTGGGCCACCGTTGACGCCGCTTTCACCTTCGCCGTTCAGACGAATACGATCACCGGTATCGACACCCGGCGGAATCTTCACGGATAGCGTACGCGTTTCACGCACCCGACCTTCGCCGTTACATTTGTGGCACGGCACTTTGATGTGCTGGCCGCTGCCGTGACAGGTCGGGCAGGTTTGCTGTACCGCGAAGAAGCCCTGCTGCATGCGTACCTGGCCGTGGCCGTGGCACGTGGGGCAGGTTTCCTTGGTTGAACCAGGCTCGGCGCCTTCGCCATCACACCGGTCGCACTCAATATGGCGCGGCACACGGATATCGACCGTGGTACCGGCCACCGCGCTTTCCAGATCAAGCTCCAGGTTATAGCGCAGATCCGAGCCACGGGCGGGTGCATTAGGGCCACGACGACGGCCGCCGCCACCCCCGAAGATATCGCCAAACACATCGCCGAAGATGTCGCTAAAGTCGCCAGCGCCACCCCCACCAAAACCACCGCCGCCGAAGCCGCCGCCCTGGCCATCCACACCCGCATGACCAAATTGATCATAGGCCGCGCGCTTCTCGCCGTCGCTTAAGACTTCGTAAGCTTCCGACACTTCACGGAATTTTTCCGCGGAAGTGTTATCGTCTGGGTTTCGATCAGGGTGAAATTTCTGCGCCAGGCGGCGGTAGGCCTTTTTGATCTCTTTCTGATCAGCCCCTTTATCGACACCCAGGACTTCGTAATAATCGCGTTTGGACATGGGTCCTACGCCTCCTGGTTAGCTATGCACTTAACGGCACATTTACATTGACTACGTGCGCGTCTAACTATGTGCGTCTTAGCCGCGGAAACAGCAACGCGGGAGGTATCCCCCCGCGTTATCTTCTTCCTTGGCAGAAAGAGAATCTTACTGTTTTTTGTCGTCGTTGACTTCTTCGTACTCGGCGTCAACCACGTCGTCTTCCGGCTTGGCGTTGGCGTTATCAGCGCCTTCCCCGCCTTCCTGCTGAGCGGCTTCAGCCTGCTCTGCGTACATCTTCTGCGCCAGCTGACCAGACGCTTCGGTCAGCGCATCCAGTTTCTGCTGAATGTTGTCCGTGTCGTCAGTTTTGACGGCTTCTTCCAGCTCGCTGATCGCAGTCTCGATGGCCTGTTTCTCATCATCCGTCGCTTTGTCGCCCGCTTCCTGCACGGTTTTGCGCGTCGCGTGGATCATGCCGTCAGCCTGGTTACGCAACTGTACCAGCGCTTCGAATTTTTTATCTTCGTCAGCGTGGGCTTCAGCGTCGCGTACCATTTGATCGATCTCTTCATCAGACAGACCGCTGGACGCTTTAATGACAATCGACTGCTCTTTACCGGTCGCCTTGTCTTTAGCTGAAACGTTCAGAATACCGTTGGCATCCAGGTCAAACGCCACTTCGATCTGCGGAACACCGCGCGGTGCCGGGGGCAGATCGCTCAGGTCAAAACGACCCAGCGATTTGTTCTGCGCCACTTGCTTACGCTCACCTTGGGCGACGTGAATGGTCACGGCCGTCTGGTTGTCATCCGCGGTAGAGAAGGTTTGGGTCTTCTTCGTCGGGATGGTGGTGTTCTTCTCGATCAGCGGCGTCATCACGCCACCCAGGGTTTCGATACCCAGGGTCAGCGGGGTAACGTCAAGCAGCAGTACGTCTTTTACGTCGCCGCCCAGTACGCCACCTTGAATCGCTGCGCCTACGGCAACCGCTTCGTCAGGGTTAACGTCTTTACGCGCTTCTTTACCGAAGAAGTCAGCCGCTTTCTTCTGCACCATCGGCATACGTGTCTGGCCACCGACCAGAATCACTTCGTCGATTTCAGAGGCAGATAAGCCAGCATCTTTCAGAGCCATTTTGCAAGGCTCGAGCGAGCGCTGAACCAGCTCTTCTACCAGCGACTCAAGCTTGGCACGGGTCACCTTGACGTTAAGGTGTTTCGGGCCAGTGTTGTCGGCAGTAATGTAGGGCAGGTTAACGTCGGTCTGCTGGGCGCTGGAAAGCTCGATCTTGGCTTTCTCGGCCGCTTCTTTCAGACGCTGCATGGCCAGATTGTCGCCAGACAGGTCGATACCGCTGTCAGACTTGAACTGGTCAACCAGGTAGTTGATCAGCGCCAAGTCGAAATCTTCACCGCCCAGGAAGGTGTCGCCGTTGGTGGCGAGTACTTCAAACTGAGTTTCGCCTTCAACGTCGGCGATTTCGATGATGGAGATATCGAACGTACCGCCGCCTAGGTCATAAACCGCGATGGTTTTGTCGCCGCGTGACTTGTCCATACCGTAGGCAAGCGCTGCTGCGGTCGGCTCGTTGATAATACGCTTGACGTCCAGACCCGCAATGCGGCCAGCATCTTTGGTCGCCTGGCGCTGGCTGTCATTGAAGTAAGCCGGTACGGTGATAACCGCTTCCGTTACCGCTTCACCGAGATAGTCTTCGGCGGTTTTCTTCATTTTCTTCAGCACTTCCGCGCTTACCTGCGGCGGTGCCATTTTTTTGCCTTTGACTTCTACCCACGCATCACCGTTGTCGGCTTCAGCGATCTTGTAAGGCACCATCTTGATATCTTTTTGAACGACGTCGTCTTTGAAGCGACGGCCGATCAGACGTTTGATGGCGTAAAGCGTATTCTCTGGGTTGGTAACCGCCTGACGCTTAGCGGCCTGGCCTACCAGGGTTTCGCCATCATCGGTGTAAGCGATAATGGAAGGCGTGGTGCGGCCGCCTTCAGCATTTTCGATAACTTTAGCACTGTCACCATCAAGTACTGCCACACAAGAGTTGGTAGTACCTAGGTCAATACCAATAATGCGTCCCATAGCAAAAACCTCGAATTCAGTTGTCTCAATACTTAAAACGTTTGCGGGAATTCCCGCAGGGTTGGCCTTTATCTGGGGGCCGCCAGTAACTTTTCAAGGGCTTTTTTTGCGCTTTTAGCCACTCAAGGCTTAATTTGCCTTCTGGCTGACCACCACCATCGCCGGGCGAACCAAACGGCCGTTGAGCAGATAACCTTTCTGCATCACATCCATTACGGTGTTCGGCTCAAGCTCGGGATTGGGTACCATGGCCATAGCCTCGTGCACCTGGGGGTCGAAGGGCTCGCCCTGAGGCTCAATGCTTTCAACGCCAAAGCGGTTAAGCACGTCGAGCTGCATTTTCAGCGTCATGGAAACACCTTCGCGGTGTACATCAGAGGCGCCGTCCTGCATGGACTCAAGAGCCTTTTCCAGACTATCCACCACGGGCAGCAGGTCCTTGACGAACTTTTCCAGGGCGAATTTGCGCGCTTTATCCGCTTCCTGCTCGGCACGACGGCGAACATTCTGCGCTTCGGCAGCCGCGCGTAGCGCCTGATCCTTGGCTTCAGAAAGGCTCTGTTCAAGCTCTTCCACCTGAGCGGCCAGGACTTCGGCTTCGGGGTTGCTCAGGCTACCTTCAAGCGGCGCTTCATCATTGATCAGCCCCTCAAGTTCGCCGTCGATCAGGCGTTCTTCAACGTTTTGATCCGTCATTTCGGCCTCTTGCTCTTGACGGGCCAGCTCGTCATCTAACGGAGTTTGCGGTTCTTTTGCCATGCCATGCTCCTAAAAAATGCGGCGGGGCCTTACTACAGGGCCCTGCGATGCCGATAGAAAAGCTTTCACTAAAGCGCTTATAAAAAGTTTTAAATGCGTCTGCACGCTATATGGGGGCCATAAAAGCCATCTCAAGAGGGGGCATTGAAGTGAGTTATCGACTACTGTATAAAACAACAACCATTGGATAAGTATCCAGCTTCTGCGTCGCACCGCCTCAGGGGGCCTCATGCTTACTCAGCTAGCGATTCAAGATTACGCCATTGTCGACCGCCTTGAGCTTGATCTGACCCACGGCATGACTGCCATCACTGGGGAAACAGGTGCCGGCAAATCCATCCTGCTAGGGGCCCTTGGCCTGTGCCTTGGCGAACGCGCCGATGCGGGCAGTGTGCGCCACGGGCGTGAGCGCACCGATCTTTCTGCGCGCTTTGATATTCAGCGCCTGCCCGCGGCTGTCGAATGGCTGGCCGCTCGCGAACTGCCCACAGACGAGTGTCTTCTGCGCCGTGTGGTGACGGCAAGCGGTCGCTCAAAAGCATGGATTAACGGCCAGCCTGCAACGATCACCGACCTGAAATCCCTCGGCGAGCAGTTGATTCAGATACATGGTCAGCACGCTCATCAGGCGTTGATGCGCGAAGAAGTGCACCTGGCCCTGCTGGACGACTACGCTGGTTTGCATGAAGCGCGCAGCAAGCTATCAGAGACCTACCGCGAATGGCGCACCGCCCGGCGGCGGCTTAAAAAACTCAGTGAAGAAGGTAGCGAGGTAGAGGCCAAACGCCAACTGCTGCGCTACCAGCTAGAAGAGCTGGACCAACTAAGCCTCGGCGAAAGCGAACTGCAGACGCTGGAAGAGGAGCAGCAAACGCTTGCCCACGCCGAAGAAACCCTGCGTGAAACGCAGCTTGCTGCCGACTGTTGCGCAAGCGACGACGGCGGCGCGCTGTCACTTCTCAATCAGGCCTATGCCCACTTGAGCGCCCTACCGGGTAGCGATAAAGGCATGCTGGCCAATACGCTTGCCATGCTGGGCGATGCGCGTATTCAAGTGGAAGAAGCCGCCAGCGAGCTGCACCGCTTTGCCAGCACCACTGAGCTTGACCCTGAGCGTTTAGCCTGGGTGGACGAGCGTCTGGCCGATATCCATCGCGTAGCGCGTAAGCATCACGTGGCGCCAGAAGAAGTCTGCACGTTGCATACAGAACTTCAGCAGGAAGTGGCTCAGCTAGAAGCCAGCGATGATGACCTCGAGGCGTTGGGCAACCAGGTGGCCGAGTGCCGTGAACGCTACCGCAGCGACGCGAAGAAGATCAGCGAGGCCCGCCAAAAGGCAGCCCTGCGCCTAGGTAAGGAAGTACAGCAACAGTTGGCTTTCTTGGCGATGGGTAAGGCACGCTTTGAGGTGGCGGTTTCCGCTCGTGAAACGCCGACACCTGAAGGCCTGGATAGCGTGCAGTTTTTAATTAGCGCCAACCCAGGCCAGCCTGCACGCCCGTTAGCCAAGGTTGCCTCTGGGGGTGAGCTTTCGCGCATTAGCTTGGCGATTCAAGTGGTAGCAGCCTCACACTCGACCATTCCAAGCCTGGTATTTGATGAAGTGGATGTGGGCATTTCAGGTGCCACGGCGGAAATCGTCGGTCAGTTGCTGCGCAAGCTGGGCGAAAATGGTCAGGTAATGACCGTCACACACTTACCCCAAGTGGCGGCCCAAGCGCATCAACATTTGCATATAGAAAAGCATGCTAAACGCGATACCACCCTTACCCACATGGCGTTACTCGACGAGCGTGGCCGCATCAGCGAGCTTGCCCGTATGCTGGGCGGGGTGAAGCTTTCCGACCAAACGCTGGCGCACGCTCGCGAAATGCTGCATGCCAGCCAACGCCCCCCGCATTAATCGCACCTGCCTCATCGATAATTATTAGCCACGCAAAACACCCCCATTCCGCTTCCTGTCTAAACAGGGGCAGCATGGGGGTTTTAGGCTGTGGCTAAAAAATAGCTGGCTGGGATTAGCCGTCTATTTTTTGTTGATCGACACGTTGACCTGGCGCGTTACGTCCGACCCACGAGGGCGCACATAAAGTACCAAGGCGTGATCGACCAGCTCATAGCCGTGCTCTTCGGCGATCTCTTGCTGACGTCGTTCGATGATGTCATCGAGAAACTCGATGATTTCACCACTTTCTAGACACACCATATGGTCGTGATGGTCTTCTTGCGTCATCTCAAATACTGCATGGCCGCCGTCAAAATTATGACGAATTACTAAGCCTGCTGATTCAAATTGCGTCAGCACGCGGTAAACGGTTGCCAAGCCAACATCCTCGCCCGCATCAATCAGTGTTTTATACACTTCTTCTGCGCTAAGGTGGTGTTGACCCGAAGCATTTTCGAGAATCTGAAGGATCTTGACGCGCGGCAGGGTCACTTTCAGCCCGGCTTTGCGCAGTTCATGGTTCTGATCGGCCATGGTTGCTCTTCGCAGTAACAGGTTAGGTCGGGTATGATCGACCGAAACCACGATAGTGAAGAACAGGCTCAAATGCAAAAATTGACTCGCATCATCACACTTTCCGTTGCCCTTACCGTCGTAAGTGGCTGTAGTTACGTTGGTGTTTACAAACGTGACATTCCGCAAGGCAACCTGGTGACTAAAGAAATGGTTAGCCAGCTTCAGCCGGGCATGACGCAGGAGCAGGTCACCTACGTTATGGGCCGCCCTTTGTTGGAAGCCCCGTTTGATTCAAACCAGTGGGATTACGTCTATCGATTGGACGAAGCGTACGGTGGTGTTGAACAACGCCGCGTTACGCTGACGTTTGACCCGTCGGGCCGCTTATCCAATGTACAGCAGCAGGGCGATTTCTCGGGCGATATCCCGGTCAGCACAGACACGGGGCTTGGGCCTGCTCTAGAAGGCGCTGACCCGCTAGACGCGCTTCCCCAGGAGAGGATTCGGACGCAAACGCCTGAAACGGCACCTGCGCCTCAGCCCATCCTGCGTTCCGAGTAAACAATTACTGGCCGCTCGCTTGACGCTTTGCGCGCTCCAAACGGGCGGCCTTTGGGTCGATTTGCAGCGGGCGGTACACTTCAACGCGATCCCCGGCACGCAGCGTTTGCGTATCGGGGTTGCGCAGCGCCTTGCCAAAAATTCCCAGCGGCGCCTTAGTGAACGTATCTTCAGGCAGCTCGGGAAAGAGCTGTGGCAAGTTAGCCAGTGCCACGGCTTGGCGCGCAGTCGTGCCTTGAGGCACCTGTAAGGCCACTAGGCGCTGTTTGGCAGGCAATGCAAAGGCTATCTCTACCGGCAGGCTGTTATCGCCCATACAGCTCGTCAGCGCGCTTGGTGAAGGCATCTACTAATTGGCCAGCAATTTGCTGGAACAGACGCCCAAAAGCCATGCTTAATAGACGGCTGGCAAATTCAAACTCCATTTCCAGGCTGACTTTGCAGGCATTCTCCCCCATCGGGGTAAACAGCCAGCGCCCTTTTAAGCGTTTAAACGGCCCTTTCACCAGCGACATTTCAATTTGTTCTGGTGTAAACAGGTCATTACGCGTTGTGATGGTTTGCTCCACCCCCGCGCGACCCAGAGTCATTTCCCCGATTAAATGGGTTTCGTCACGCTCAAGTAAGCGTGCCCGACTGCAGCCCGGCAAAAACTCGGGGTAGTGTTCGAAATCGTTGACCAGATCGAACATTTGCTGGGGGGTGTGCCGCACCAGGGCGGAACGATTGACGGTTGGCATTGACCTCTCCGCTGACTTCACAGTGCCCAAAGCGTATCATGGGAAACATTTATTCAGACCTTGAATGGTATCACGCCTCCCCATATAACGAAGGGGGTGCCACCGACAGATTATAGATGAGGTTTCATGGCCACTAAGAAAGGTAACAGCAAGGGCCCCGGCAGCAGCGTTATTGCCCAGAATAAGAAGGCAAGATTCGAATACCATATCGATGAGACCTTTGAAGCGGGTTTGGCACTCGCCGGCTGGGAAGTCAAAAGCCTGCGTGCGGGTAAAGCTCAGCTTACCGACACCTACATTCTGGTGCGTAACGGCGAGGCCTTCCTGCTTGGCAGCCACATCATGCCGCTTAATACAGCAAGCACTCATGAAATTGCCGACCCTACCCGCACACGCAAACTACTGCTGCATCGTAAAGAAATCGCCAAAATCTTTTCGATTACCCAAGACAAGGGCCACACCTGCGTGCCGCTTAAGCTCTACTGGAAGCGCAATAAGGTGAAGTGTGAATTGGCGCTGGTGACCGGTAAGCAGCTGCATGACAAGCGGGCGACAGAAAAAGATCGTGACTGGAGCCGTCAAAAAGGACGAATTATGCGGGAACATAACAAGGCTTAACTGGTCAATCAGGTGTGAGCACGTTAGAATGGTCATCTGAAAGAAGGGGGCGACATGGTTTCGACGCCGGTGACAACCCTTGCGGTGCATGCCGAGAGCGTGATGTATCTCGTAAATCCCACATCACGAAAAAATAGTCGCAAATGACGAAAACTACGCTCAAGGCGCGCTAGCAGCTTAAACTGTTAGCTTCTTGTCTGGCCCCAAGGTGATGTGCCTATTCATCATTGAGGGGATACGAGCTAAAGCTGATAGGACCGCGTTTGGTGGTGTCTTCTCGCCAAGCGTTAAACTTTAGAAGGCTCGCGTTGCTGAATCCTGATCGTCGGAGTCAGTGGCGTTAAAACAAATGACGAAATCTAAGCATGTAGAGCCAATAGGCGCGTGCTGGCGGACGCGGGTTCAATTCCCGCCGCCTCCACCAGACACCCCTACAAATCAAGCACCTAGCGGTGCTTTTTTTGTATCTGGAATATACAAAAACTCCCAATAAATATTTAACACGTGTTAGACGTAGCTGCCCAATCACCTCGTATCGACATTAGCCCCTGACCACAAGGTTACGTGTAGCCAAGGGCAACGCAGATATAAAACAGTCGCTGCTACTTACAACAGTATCAACGATAGTCCGTAAACCAGGAGCATTGCAGTAACACCCTGAACGAGCGTCGCCATCGTCTGTGCCCGGTAGGCTAACCCTACGCTCATACGGCTAAAGCGCGAGACGACCCAGAAGAAACTATCATTGGCATGCGAGACCGTCATGGCGCCTCCCCCGATGGCCATCACCGTGAGTGTACGGCCGATATCGCTCCCCAAGCCTAGCGAGTCGAGCATTGGGGCTACTAATGCAGATGTCGTCACGAGCGCAACGGTTGAAGAGCCCTGGGCTGTTTTCAGCCCGGCCGCGACGATAAACGGCATCAAAATACCGATACCCAGCGTTGATAGCGTACTGCCCAAGTAATCGCCCAGCGGCGAAGCGCTGAGCACGGCACCAAAGGCACCACCGGCACCGGTAATCAGCAAAATCGGCGCCGCTGCCAGGATACCTTCGCTAATACGCTCGCTGAACTCCGCGACCTTGTCATCGCTTTTTAACAGCGCGCAGGAAAGCAGTAGACCAATCAGCAAAGCCGTTAACGGTTGGCCAAGCAGGCTGAGTACTTCCATTGCCGTACCTTCGCCAACCGGTGCTGCCGGTAGGCGGGCAATCGTTCCGATACAAATGAGTAAAATAGGCACGGCGATAGGGGCAAACGCTGCCATAGGCTTGGGCAAGCGGCCATAACTGGCTTTAAGCGTTTCCCAGTCTTGCCACTGCTCATCTGGCTTCTGAGACATGTCGTGCAGGTCGGGAGCCGTATGCGCAAAGCGCTTCGCCCAAAACATACCCGCAATGGCGGCGACCGCAGCAATGGGAATACCCGCAGCAATGACTAATCCAAGGTTAGACTCAAGTCCCAAGTTGCCTGCCGCTGCAATAGGACCCGGCGTTGGAGGCACAAAGGTGTGCGTGGCATAAAGGCCGGTAGCCAGCGCTACGCTCATCGTAATCGACGAGGTATGCAGCTTTTTAGCCAGCGACTCCTTGAGCGAATTGAGAATGATAAATCCGGAATCGCAAAAGACCGGGATCGAGACAATATAGCCAATTATCGACATCGTAAGCGTAGGAAAGCGGTCCCCTAGCCGGGCAATAATGAAATCGGCCATGGTAATAGCCGCCCCGCTTTTCTCCAGAATCACTCCGATGATAGTTCCCAACACGATTACGAGGCCTATATAGCCCAGAATTCCGCCAAATCCTGAGGTGATCGTACTGACGACCGTATCTATGGGTAACCGATACGCAAAGGCAGCGATAAAGGCCGCGCCCAGCAGCGCCAGGAAGGGATGTATTTTCCACTTGCTGGTGGCAAGTACAATGAGCCCCACCACTATGAGTAATATTAAAACCAGCCCCATGATATTCCCCTAAGCAGTTGTTTATTCAACGTGACGCATATCCCTGCTTACCTAAGCAAGCCAGCACAATGTACCCGAAGCGGCGCGAGGGCGTACACAATAAGGAGAGGAGTAGGCTGTCGCAGAGAACGATATACCTCAACAACCGCTATTTACCCCCCCTCAGCCGAGGTGCTTTTCCGTATCGAACAACCGCCTTGGCACTTACTTACCTTACACAGCTAAGGTCGCCCTCTTCGCAGCTGGCATGCTCTTGCAGGCTTTGCGTACGTGCTTTGGTGAGCGCTTCAAGGCAGCTATTACGTACTATGGGCTGGGCGCTTCCCCCTTCGACCGCGCTACTCTCGAACGCACATTCGGCGTCACGAAAATCAATCCACTTGCGCTGGGCCACTCTGAGCTTTTCAAGCGATAAAGCATTACTATCAAGCCTTCCAATCAATGTCTGATAAGCCTCATTAAGCGCATCATCGGCCGCTTGATACGTTTTCGCTGAACACTGCGTCATTTCCGCTTGGGTTTCAGGGCTAACACACTCTTCATTAGCGCTTACCAAGCCGCTGAGGATCAAAATCCCCATGCCTGCCCATCGTGAAAGTAGTCGCATCGTCGTACCTATTCTGGTGGATAAAGCCAACGTGGTAACAAGAACGCTATCTGCCTTACAGGTTAGCCTCTTTTCATGCGCCCATAACGGCAAAACGCCAGCATTTCTGCTGGCGCCCGTCGACTAGTTATAAAAAAGGTGGCTCGACCTTAATGAGCGGTCATTTCTTCAGCGATTTCATTACCGTCTAAATCGGACGGGTAGTAGGTCGGCCAGTGAGAGACTTCTTCCAGCAGTGCTTCGCGATCATTGCCCCAGTAAAGGTGAAAGTGATGCGCGTCGGTTGGGTAGATAGCGTGGTCGCTGAATTGAATGTACTGAGGAAGATTTTCAGCGCTCTCACCCTCTAACTCGAAAATAAACCGCACGCCACGATTGCCTGCGTCGTAGGTTAAAATCTCGTAGCCGTCGTATTGATACTCGCCCGTGCTCTCTTCGCCGTTTTCGTAGAAGGTAATGTTATTGCCTTCAATAATGATACGGTCAACCGCTGTTTGGTAACCGGTGTCGTAGTACTCCTTGTACTCTTCAGCCGTTTTATCGCCATGCTCGGCTTTATGAGCAAATACCTCATCCAGCGTACCATCTTCTAAATAGGGATAGACGGACTGCCAATCGCCTTCCCAGTCGGATAGCGGGCGGTCCGCCACTTGGTCATCACTGAAATGTCCGGAGTAGATATCGCTGTTGTGGTCGTGGTCATGAGAGTGATCGTGCGAATGATCATGAGAGTGGCCATGATCATGGTCGTGGTGTTCATGCTTGTCATCTGCAACCACCGGCTGAATACCCGCCAATGCCAGCAAGCTGATGGCTAAGGCGCTGAGTGCTTTTGATGAAAGTAATGGCATTTTTCAGACTTCCTTTTTCAGAGAATGAATGGTTCTTAAATCAGCACAAAAGATACACTATAACATAACATAAATCAAACAAAGCATGTTGGCCTGAAACG
This sequence comes from Halomonas sp. AOP7-B1-5, assembly GCF_052353045.1. Lineage (NCBI taxonomy): Bacteria > Pseudomonadati > Pseudomonadota > Gammaproteobacteria > Oceanospirillales > Halomonadaceae > Halomonas > Halomonas sp. AOP7-B1-5. Next base: position 65,960 of record NZ_JBQTDC010000018.1, read on the forward strand.
TTAAAGCACCTAACGCTTCTTGGCGGCAAGCGGGTCGACCATCATCGTACCGGCCATGCCAGGTCCAGCAAGCACAACGGAGCAATTATCACTAGTCAACCAGTCGCCAAACTTGGTCGAAGTAGAAATCATTTTCGAAGAAGTTATGCGTTATATAGCTTTTATTAAAACAACATAAATTAGAAGTCGGCGCCATTTCATTGACAGTCAAAACAGCTTAACTATAAAGAGCTTAACGCTCTCTTTATTTGGCGAGACATTATATATGGTGCTCTTAACAATCATTGTTATTTTAACTATTTCCGCTTCTTTCCTTTGTTCGATACTTGAAGCCTCATTGCTGTCGATTACACCAAGCTATATTGCTCAGCTTAAAGAAGAGCGTCCTAAATTACATAAAGCACTTGATACATTAAAAGCCAACATCGACCGCCCGCTTGCGGCCATTTTAACGCTTAACACTATCGCTAATACGGCGGGCGCGACGGGGATAGGCGCTCAGGTAGCCGCTGTATTTGGGGATGTGTATGTCGCTGTCGCCTCGGCAGTTATGACCATTCTCATTCTGGTATTTTCAGAAATTATCCCTAAAACGTTAGGTGCCAACTACTGGCGCCGTTTGGCTCCTTTTCTGCCTCCTATTTTGAATACCTTAATGGTGGTGTTAATGCCCTTTATCTGGCTATCAAAAATGATTACTCAACGGCTGGGTGAGGCAGATGAAGGCATTGATGTGCGCAGTGAAATAAAAGTATTAGCGCGCGCAGGCCTGGAGGAAAAAGTGATGGATAATGATGAAACACGCACGATCACTAATATCCTTAATCTGCATGAGATTCCGGTGACCAAGGCGATGACACCACGCGCCGTCAGTGAAACGGTCACCCCAGAAATGACGGTGAGCGCTTTCGATGATCGCTTCGGCAAGCTCTCTTTTACGCGCTACCCTGTGATGGATGCAAACGAGCAGGCGTTAGGCTATGTACACAAGCTTGATGTTTATCACGCCGAGCCAGGCCAAACCATGCAAACGTTGATGCACCCAATGGGGACCATCGCCGATAGCGCAAGCGTTGAGCAGGTATTTACCGACATGCTAACCAGCCGTCACCATATGCGTGTGATCCATGATGAACATGGGACATGGCTTGGCATTATTACCCTTGAAGACGTTATCGAAACGATCTTGGGTCAGGATATTGTGGATGAAACGGATAAAATTCAGAACCTTAGAAACCATGCAAAGCAGCGTTGGCTCAAGCAAGTAACGTCCGATACGCCCCTTCACTAGCTGACCCTTAGCGAATATTTTAACCCCCTATGGCTGAAAAATAATGTGTCTCGCCACGTACCGAGTTTACGCTTATAGTCACTAACAATAAGCGCTTAGGCTACATGGTGGAGGCCCTTTATGCTGCTTTATGGACTGAGTTTATTAGCCGGTATTGTGCTTTTAACGCTAGGTGGCGAAGGATTGATTCGCGGCGCCGTCGCCGGGGCCAAACGGCTGGGCGTATCACCGCTGTTTACCGGATTGGTGATTGTCGGCTTTGGTACCTCATCGCCTGAACTGGTGGTCTCGATCCATGCCGCCATGAACCAGCAGCCCGACATTGCGATTGGCAATGTGGTCGGCAGCAATATCGGCAATATCCTGTTGATTCTGGGCCTTTGTGCACTTATCTGCCCGCTGACCACCCAGCCCCAAGCGCTTAAGCGCGATGGGTTGGTAATGATGCTCGCCACTGGGCTGTTTATTCTTTTAGCGTTTAACGGCAGCCTGGGGCGTTTCGATGCAGCGGTGCTACTCGCAAGCCTGGCGGCTTATCTGGTATGGGCCTACCGCAGCGAAAGCGGCCAGCACTCCCCTTCTGCCGAGCTACACACGGCCGAGGCAGAAGAAGTGACCCAACTGCCCAGCAGCACGATGTTTATCGTGGTGGCTTTAATCGGCGGGTTGGCTCTACTGATCGGCGGCTCCCAATTGCTGCTTTATGGCGCCGTCGGCATTGCTCAGGCGCTGGGGATTTCAGAAGCGGTTATCGGGCTTACCATCGTGGCTATCGGCACCTCACTACCTGAACTCGCGGTATCAGTGATCGCGGCGCTGCGGCGTCATGCTGATGTGGCAGTGGGCAACATTCTGGGCAGCAATATCTTTAATTTACTCGGCATACTGGGCATCTCCGCCTCTCTTCAGCCGCTACCGCTTGTTGAGCGCATGGCATCCTTTGACCAGTGGGTAATGCTGGGCGCCTCTGCGCTGCTGATTGCTTTCCTCTATACCGGCCTACGTTTATCACGTGGTGAGGGGTTATTGCTCCTGGTAGGATATATAGCGTATTTAGCGGCCAGTTTTACGGTGATTAGTTAGGCTTTTTACGACAACGGCTTGCGCTCGACTATAACGGCATTAAAGGCATAAGGAAGCACAATGATCCTTGGTACTCTGGGGCCTGAAGGCAACAATCATGCGTTGATTGCTGGGCACTATCTCAAGCGTCGGGCACCGCAAGGCGGCCAATGCATTTTCTTCGACACGTTTGAGGCGGCTTTCGAGGCACTGCTGGCCGGAGAACTAACCCATGTACTGCAATGTACGGCCCACTTCAGCCATGCCGACTGCGTAGGTCGCTATATGCATCGCGCCTTTCCAGTCGATACGTTTATTGCGGGCAGTAAGCCGCTGGCGCTGCTCGCCCGTCGTGATGCTTCCGAACCAGAACATATCGCGCTTCAGCCTGCCACGCGTTACTACACTGATTTAAGCGCGTTCAAGACGATCATTGAGGCACCGACAACCGTCGACGTTGCCAATGGATTGATTGAAGGTCGTTATCAGGCCGGTATTTGTGCAGAAGAAGCACTGGCCCAGGCACCTGATACGCTAACCTTGGTACGCTCGCTAGGACCGGCCATTGATAGCTGGGTTATCTACGCCACCGAAGCGCTGAATGAGGATTCGCCGCTGCATTTATAGCGTGTATTGGCAGCGGCGAACCCGGCAAGCTAGAGTGCGAAGATAATCAGCGCGCCCACCACCACAAGCGCCAGGCGCAGCCAGAGCGCTTTATGGGCAATGATGCCAAAGGAGATCGCCCCCAAGCCTATGGCCACCTTGGCGGTATCGAACAGCGCACCAGCGGGGTCAAAGGCAAGCCGAATCATGTCAGGATTAGCGACCATTGCTAACGGAATGATATAAAGCCCAATGCCCAGCGCCATGGCCTTCAACGCTACCTTAAGCCAGTTCTCTCCCACCATGCCCGCCGCGATAAAGACACCACCACACACCGGCGGTGTAATCGTCGACAGTAGCGCATACCAGAAGACAAACAAGTGCGCGAGTAACGGCTCAAGCCCCAGCGATGTCAATGCAGGCCCCGCCACCGAGACACAAATGACATAGGCGGCCGTGGTGGGGACTTCCATGCCCAGAATCAAACACGCCAGTGCCGTCAACAACAGCGCCGGCCACAGCATATCGTTGGAAAGCGACAGGATACCGGAGGTAATTTTTACCCCAAGCCCAGTCAGCGACAGCACGCCTATCACCAGCGAGGCGCAAATAATAATCGCGCCAATCATCGCAATCTGCCGCCCAGCGGTCACCATGGCAAGCATAAATCGGGTTATAAAACCGGAAAGAGAAAAACGCAGTGTGACGTTAAAAAACAGCAGGGCCAAACTGGCGAAAATGGCAATGCTCGCCGCATACTGAGGGGTGTATCCGCTGATAAAAATACACGCCAGCAGCAACACAAACGGGACCGCAAAAAATAGCGAGGTAATCAGCACCTCTTTACGGCTGGGCTGATCGCTTTTATCCAAAGGCTGCAAATCATGCCGAGTCGCGTAAGCATTAATCCCCATCCAGACCGTTAGAAAGTAAAGAAACGCCGGTAAAACAGCCGCCGCCATAATCTGTGTGTAGGGGGTTCCAGTGAGCTCCACCATGACGAAAGCCCCCGCTCCCATCAAGGGCGGCATGATTTGCCCACCCGAGGAGGCCACGGCTTCCACCGCCCCTGCCAGGGATTTCGGATAACGCAAACGCACCATGGAAGGAATGGTAATGGCCCCGGTAGACGCCACATTGGCGGAGGCCGACCCGGAAATGGACCCCATCAGCGCCGAAGAGATCACCGAGACTTTCGCCGCGCCACCGGTTAATCGGCCCGCCACAGCACTTGCCAGATTCATAAACCCTTGGCCTGCCTCGCCCGCGTTAAGCACCGCGCCAAAAATAACGAAAATCGCGACAACGCCTACACTGACACCGGTCAGCGACCCCCAGAGCCCACCTTCGGCAATGGTAAGCGTACCCACCATGCTCTGTAGGGGAATACCCGGATGACCAAATGTACCGGGAACATGCTGCCCTAAGGCGCCATACAGCAAGGCAAGTAATGCCACCAACGGCAGCGGCCAACCAATGGCTCGCCGAGCCGCCTCAAGTGCCAACGCGATTAGAAAAACGCCAATAGCCATTTGCAGATGGCTGTCGATAAACCCGTACTGATTGGCAAGCGCCGCTTCGTTAAGCGCGATATAGCCACACGCCGCGACACCTAGCGCTGTTAGTATCCAACCACTTGCCCGCTGCCAAGGCGTTTTCGCCATAAAGATCAACACCCACGGCAGCAGTAGCGCCATATGCAGCGGCCGGCTAATCAGCGCCGGGGTCAAACCGTAAAAGATAAGTCCCAGATGAAAGGCCACGCTTAAGCTGCCCAGCGCTACCCAGCCACGAGCGGCAGGAGCCTTATCGCTTGATGTTGCCGTTGAAAAAAGAGTCATGCCTTATGCCTGTTGAAAACTAACCATCAATAAATAGCGACGCCACGAAGAGCGCTTCGTGGCGTCGGCACTGCTTAGAAGAGAATTAACGTAGCGACTCAGGAACCTCGACACCGACTTCGTCGTAATAACGCAAAGCACCAGGATGCAGCGTCCCTGTCATATTGGCGAGCTGCTCAGGGGATATGCCATTCCACCATGCAGCTTCTTCAGCCATGGCATCACGGCGCTCCCAAAAGGTTTTCGTCAGCATGTAGGCAGTATCGTCATCCATTTGTGATGTGGTATACGCCATGACCGGCAACGAGGTGGTCTGTACATCCTCATCAATACCGGGATAAGTGCCACCAGGGATGGTCTGGCGCGCTGCACAGGTCATCTCGATTTGCTCATCGGTGAGGCTCACCATCGCAATCGGCATACTGGCGGCCACTTCAATGATATTGGGCGTTGGATAGGAGCTGGCCGTTACAAACCCATCAATCTGACCGTTTTTCAGCGCATCGGGGCCACTGCCTAGCGCAGCATCCGCTATCTGCACATTCTCCTCCAACCCGAACAGGCTTAGGTAGCGTTCGGCTTCTCGAGCGCCGAAGGTGCCGCGGCCGATTAGAAGGTGCTTGCCTTCAAGCGCCTCAATACCTACAGCGCCTGTATCTTCCGCCAAGATGAAGTGCATGGTAATTGCGGGGATGGGAAACAGGCCACGAATCTCCTGAAAACGCGGGTTCTGGCGTTCGGCAAACGGCCCTTCACCGGCCATTGCTTGCTCAACTAAAGCCGGAGGCGTGGTAAAAACGTAGTTACCCTGACGCGCCATCACTTCCATTACGTTTTGAACCGAACCCTGGCTCTCTTCCAGCGTAAGAACGATGTCATCATTCGTACCCTGGCGGATGGCTTCAGATAACTCCACGCCCATTTGATAATAGGCGGTCCCCGCCGTAGCAGATTTATAAGTAACCCGTGTATCCGCCTGGGCCGTGAAACTTAGTGAAAGTGTGGTGACAACCAGTAAAGGCGTACATAGAGCAGAGCGTAGAAAAGGGAGCATGGGCAATTCCTAATATTCAGCGACCTTAATGGTCTGATTTTTTTGTCGCGCTGAAGGTGTGGCGTATCTCAACAAGCCAGGCTACGAGCCGCATCTGGCTCAGCCAACATAGCATGTAAAGTGCCCGCCAGGAACGCTCCTCAGGCCTAAAATGGACTGGCCGACGCTCGCCCTGAGACTACCCGTCATACAAGCGGTCTGACCTGGAAACTACCAGCCCAACGTCTACATAAAATTAATAAAAATGGATGCTAATATAAAACGTCATTAAACGTTCGTTTTATTAACCCTTCGTCTTATTATTATCCATTCATTATCATGGGATGATTCAGCAATAGCAGCGTGACACTTATTCATTGCTAAACGGCACAGATATTTATTAAGTAACTTACTGTTAACAAAACGGATAATTTATAAAAAAGCCATCATCGTTTAGTGACCGCTTTTTTTGATTTTATTTTGTCTTTAGCAGCCAAACGGGTTGTTACATCTACCTCTATCATTAATGCCTTCTAATAAACTTAAAAAAGGATAATACACTATGTTGACGCAGCATCATGAGCCAGGCCAGCCACGGGTTTCTCGTCGCTGGCTTTTTTTGTTAGCCGCTTTGCTATCGTTTTATAGCACCTCGACCCTGGCAGTCACCGGCGAGCTCGATTTAACCTCATCGGCCGTTGGCTTTTTTGCCGTCGCGATTTTTGTACTCGCGTATGCCCTGGTGATGGCGGAAGAAAAGATTCATATGCGCAAGTCCAAGCCGGTCTTGGTGGCGGCGGGGATTATCTGGTGTCTTATTGGCTGGGTGTACGTTCAAAACGGCATGTCTGACACGTCAGAATACGCGTTTCGTATGACGCTTTTAGAGTTCACCGAGCTAATGCTGTTCCTGCTGGTCGCGATGACCTATATCAACGCCATGGAAGAGCGTCGGGTGTTCGACGCGTTACGCTCCTGGATGCTGCGTAAAGGATTTAGCTATCGCACGCTATTCTGGCTGACCGGTGGGCTAGCCTTTGTCCTCTCCCCAATTGCCGATAACTTAACCACAGCACTTCTCATGTGTGCAGTAATCACCAAGGTTGCTGAAGGCGATAAGCGCTTTATCAATTTGGCGTGTATCAATATCGTCGTCGCCGCCAATGCCGGAGGGGCGTTTAGCCCCTTTGGCGACATCACCACACTGATGGTATGGCAGGCTGGGATTATCCATTTCCAGGAGTTCTTTACGCTCTTTTTACCCTCTCTGGTTAATTTCTTGATTCCTGCAATAGTAATGAGCCTGTGTATTAAGAATCAAAAGCCCACCAGCGTGTATGAAGATGTTCAGCTAAAGCGTGGCGCAAGGCGGATTATCGTACTCTTTTTGCTGACTATTTTAACGGCGGTTATCTGCCACACGTTCCTGCATTTGCCACCGGTGCTTGGCATGATGACAGGGCTTGGCTACCTTCAATTCTTCGGCTTCTACCTACGCAAAAGTCTACCCCGCTCGCTGGAGCGTAAGCGTGAACGCTACAGTCGTCATGGTGATAACAAGAAGCTGGCGCAGTTGGGTAGCGTGGTACCGTTTGATGTCTTTAACCGCGTGGCGAGGGCCGAGTGGGATACTTTGCTATTCTTTTACGGCGTGGTCATGTGCGTGGGCGGTCTTGGGTTTATGGGCTATTTGAGCCTGCTTTCCGACATGCTTTATACAAATTGGGATGCTACCTGGGCCAACATTGTGCTTGGGGTGGTTTCCGCCGTGGTCGATAACATTCCGGTGATGTTTGCCGTTCTGACCATGCAGCCGGAAATGTCGCACGGTCACTGGCTGCTGATTACGCTAACCGCCGGGGTAGGCGGCAGTCTGCTTTCCATCGGTTCTGCCGCAGGCGTTGCGGTAATGGGGCAGGCGCGGGGCTCTTATACGTTTATGGGCCATTTGCGCTGGGCACCGGTTATTGCGTTGGGCTATATCGCCAGTATTGCGGTTCATTTGTGGCTTAACGCAGAAAGCTTTCTCAACTATTAATACGCGTCCTCTGTTGGCTCGGCTTTCCTCTTCGCATAACGCCCTGAACCGGGGCGTTATCGCTTTTAATAGCTTTCAAATAAGTATTCGATGGGCGTGGGCCGTCCAAAAAGATAGCCTTGGTAGCGGTAACAGCCATGACCTTTTAACCAATCCAACTGCTCTTTTTTCTCTACGCCCTCCGCCACCACGGTTAACCCCAGGCTCACCGCCAGGAGAATGGTGGTATCGACAATCGCCGCATCGGCTTTATCCGTTAGCAGTTCGCGAATAAACGATTGATCAATTTTCAGCTCATCCAGAGGCAGCCGTTTAAGGTAGCTAAGCGAAGAGTAACCCGTGCCAAAGTCATCAATGGCAAAGCGAATACCTTGGGCGCGCAATTTAAGCATCGTATTGCGTACGCGTGTTGGCTCGCGCATTAGCAGACTTTCCGTTACCTCCAAGACCAGCCGCCCTGGCGGTGCCTGGGTCTGGGCAAGCAGGCCCTCCAGGTTGCGTACAAACTCAGGCTGTTGAAACTGGACAGAGCTAACGTTAACGGAAATGGTTAACGCCGCATAAGAGGCTTGATTGGCCCATTTGGCAAGCTGTTCACAGGCAGACTGAAGCACCCAGTAACCAATGGGCACGATGAGTCCATTCTCTTCCGCCAGAGGAATAAAGGTGGATGGCGGCACCCAGCCACGCTGAGGGTGATACCAGCGTAAAAGCGCTTCTACCCCGGTCGTTTTACCTTGATGATCAACCTGCACCTGATAGTGCAGTGCCAGTTCCTTGCGCTCCAGAGCGTGACGTAAATCGCTTTCAAGGTTGGTCCGCTCAATGAGGCTCGTTTGCATATCCTGATTAAAAAAGCGCAGCGTGCTGCCGCCCGCCGTCTTAGCCTGCTGTAACGCCAGGTCGGCCTGTTGTAGCACGCTGTTCATACTGTGATCGGCACCATCGAACAGCGCAATGCCGATACTTGCATTAACCGGTAACGAGCGGTTAACACGCAGTTGGGCAACGGCGTCCAGCAACTGTCTGGCGGCACGCTCAGCGCTCAGAGCTGCTTCTGCTTGATGCTCGCCGAGTCTTGCCAGGAGGGCGACAAATTCATCGCCGCTGAAGCGTGCCAGCACCGCGCCCTCGGGTAAGTACTGGCGCAGCTGCTTGGCAACATCGATTAACAGCTGGTCGCCACTTTCGTGGCCCTGTATATCGTTGACCAAATGAAAGTTATCCAGGTCGATCACTAACAGGGCGCTATACGGGCGCGTGGTATTTTCCTGTTCGATCTCCCAGGTCAGCGACTCCATCAATAAACGCCGATTGGGTAGCCCTGTCAGCACATCATAAAATGCCAGATGATTAGTGCGTGACTGCATTTCCAGGTAGTCCGTCAGCTCGGTTGAAATACCGCACAGGCTGGCAGGCGCACCCGGCGACAATGCCAATGGCATCTTGATGGTTAAGAAAGTGCGCACCTGATCGCTGCTTCGCAGGACATTGCTCTCTTCAATGGTGACCTTTCTACCTGACTCCATTACGCTGCGATCGACCTGAGCGATTTCGTGCGCGGTCGTACTGTCAAAAAAGTCGTTATCGCTTTTGCCCAGGATTTGCTCTGCCGGTAAACCAAATAGCTCGCTCACCTTTTGATTTACAAACTGATAACGCAGGGACGGCGTTTTAATATAGATATACGCATCAACGCTATCCAAAATGGTTGCCAGCATTACTTTATTGGCGTTGAGCTGCTCTCTGTTAGACGCCATGCGCCGTTTAAGCCACAGCGCACCGCCCAGCACGATAATGCAAAAAGTGGCCAGCAGCCAAAGACACCACCATAACCAAACGGGGATAGCTTCGGGCGGCTGCGCTTCAGCACGCCAGGCACGCAACGTGCTGAAATACTCAGAATGAGGATCCCGCTTCCAGCGGCGCAGCACTTGGTCAATACGTTCCAACACTACATTCGATAAGGCAGGCGAGCCTGCGTAGAAAAGCCGAATCGGCTGAAAGATAATCGCCGTTTCATACAGCCCGTAATTATGCGCGCGCCAATCGCCAAACAGGTGATCCGAGACCGCCAAATCAGCCTGCCCCATTGCGACGGCCTGGAAGCCTTCCGCATAGCTATCGACAGCCATCCAGGAGACCATCACATCAAAGCGCTCCGTTACCGCTGCCAAATAATTCTGTTGAATAGATCCCTGCACTACCGCAATACGCTTGTTCTCAAGGTCAAGAATCGCCTCAACGCCCTCGCCTTCGTGCTGATAGAGCTGCGACCAGCTGTGCATGACGGGTTCACTATGAAACGTAAAGCGTTGAGCACGTTCTTCACTCCAGGCGACATCAGGCACGAGATCGATGTCGCCCTGCTCAAGCAGGTTAAGGCAATGCTGAAATTCACAGGCGATGGTTTCCAGCTGCCAATCCTCTTGCTTGGCAATCGCTTCAAGCAGCTCACCCAAAATGCCCCGCAGCTTCCCCCTATCGTCGACAAATAGCTTGGGGGGATTGTGGTAGGCCCCCACCAACAAGGTCTCATTAGCCAGGCTCGAAAAAGCGAGGCCGCATGACCCAAGCAATACGCCTGCCGTGACAGCCCATCGCCGAGGGCGGTGTACCGCCATCCCGTATTTAGGCAAACGTAGCATTTCCCGGGAAACAAACATCGCGAGCATAATAAGGATTACTCGCCAGGCATGGTAAGTGGCCCGGCACGCTCAACCACCCGCTGCCAGGCAGGGTTGGTTTCAATGCGTTCAACAAAACCGGTAATGGCCGGATATGCAGCCAAAGATCTTGTTGCCTGCATGGCCTGAAGCGGAAAGCTCATTTGGATATCAGCACCGCTTGGCCACTCACCCGCAAAGCTACCTTTTTGGACTAAGTGATTTTCGATAAAACTCAGATGTTGCTTGAGCTGAGGATTTAAGAAGCGCTGACTAACCGTATCACCGATACCCTTAGCCAGCGGCTTAATAAACCACGGAGACTGTTTAGGCACCTGCTTAAAAACCAGCTGCATAACTAATAAAGGCATTAAGGAACCTTCGGCATAATGTAGCCAATACCGATAATCCACCCAGTCATGAGTTTTATCAAGAGAAGGTTGCAAACGGCCATTACCATAAGTCTGTATTAGATAGTCAATAATGGCACCAGACTCTGCGACCACAAGTTCGCCATCCGTAATAACTGGCGATTTACCTAAAGGATGAATACTTTTTAATGCTTCAGGCGCTTGCTGGGTTTTAGGATCGCGCTGGTAAACATGTATTTCATACGCTAGTTCTAGCAACTCTAGAAGCCATAAAATTCGATGAGAACGCGACTTTTCCAAATGATGAACGTGGATCATATAATACTCCATGGAAGCGACGTGCTATGCAGGCCTTGCGCCCGCGCCCGTTATCCTTTTTCTTGCAAGCATATTCAGCTTAGCAGCGTTGCCTACCAGGGAGTAAATATCTAAGTAAAAAAGACTTACATTACAAATTTATGTTCGACGTACGCCGCAGGCGCGCCAAAATATCTGTAAACGCGCCACTAACCACATCTTCTCAAGCT
>NZ_JBQTDC010000019.1:0-76735 GCF_052353045.1 Halomonas sp. AOP7-B1-5
TTAGGTATTGCACTCGCCATACCAAGTATATTGATGAAAGAATAAACGCATTTAAAGTCAAAAACTTAAAGATAAACAGAGCGTGCCAACTTCTTATATTTTTAATTATACTTAATAATTAACTGTTTATCTCTGGCACATGGGCCCCGTTTGGTCGAGCAAAGTGGGCAGCCTAGGGCTCCTAGCAGGCCCTCTCTACACTGCGCGATACCACCTGCTTTTTTCATACAACTAAAATAGGCTGGACGCCATCTTTTAAGATGGCGTCCAGACGTAGGTTATCCAGCGTTAATATTCACCTGCTAAAGCGTTTGTCGTTGCTCTGCGCTTCTATTTATTCCTTCAACGATCTACCGCCTACTCGTAGGCCATCTCTTCGAGCTCTTTACCGCGTGTCTCTTTGACCAGATAGATGACGAAGAATACGGAGGCAACTGCACTGATCGCGTAAAAGCCGTAAGCGCCGAACAGCCCAATGGAGGCAAGCATAATAGGGAATGTCATGGTAATGCCGAAGTTAGCCAGCCATTGGAACAGCCCTGCAATCGCCAGCCCTGAACCGCGCATTTGATTGGGGAACATCTCACCCAGCATGACCCACATAACGGGCCCCCAGGAAGCATTGAAAAACAGCACGTAGAGGTTGGCAGAAAGTAGCGCAAATACGCCCATGTCATCCGATAAACGCAGGCTGCCATCCACCATGGAGGCGGTAGAGAACGCATAGGATAGACATGCAAGTGTGCCCGCCATCCCTATAGAGCCACCCAAGAGCAGTGGCTTGCGGCCAATTTTATCGATTAAAGCAATGGCTAACAGACAAGCCCCAATACTCACAGCGCCTGAAATGACGTTGATCAGCAGTGCGTCACCCTCGGAGAAACCCACTGACTGCCATAGCACTGCGCCGTAATAGAACACCACGTTAATACCGACCAGTTGTTGGAAAACCGCTAAGCCAATCCCTACCCAGACGACACCATGGACTTTTCCAGTAGTGCGGTTGATGACATCACTCAAGCGTGGCTTATGATCTTGATTTAGGGTGGCGTTAATTTCATCGATTTTAGTACTTACATCGCGTTCAGGCATGACTAAGCCCAGCACACGGCGAGCTTCGCTCTGGCTACCAGTGCTGATTAAATAACGCGGACTCTCTGGAATGAATAACAGCGCCACCAGAAACACGGTAGCCGGAATCAGCTCAATCCAAAACATCCAGCGCCATGTCGCGAAGCCAAACCACAGCTCAGAGGTTGCCGAGCCTGCTACATAGGCCAGAACATAGTTACTCAGAAATGCCATGAAGAGGCCTGAAATGATCGCTACCTGTTGGATAGTCGCCAAGCGCCCCCGATAGGCCGATGGCGCCACTTCACTAATATAGGCTGGCGTCATTACGCTAGCGGCGCCTACGGCAAGCCCGCCAAGAATGCGATATAACACAAATTCCATGGAGCTATCTGCAACACCCGACCCCCAGGCACTGATCAGGAAAAACACAGCCGCTACAATCAGCAGCGTGCGGCGCCCAAAGCGATCCGCCAAGCGACCAGCGAAAAAAGCGCCAATCGCACAGCCGAGCAACATGGAAGCCACATTAAATCCCGTGCCTGCGCTATCAGAATTAAAAGAGGTACGTAGACCATCGACAGTGCCGTTGATAACGCCGCTATCGAAACCGAAAAGAAAACCGCCGATGGCGGCAATACAGCATATCAACAGAATATAGGATGAACGGCTTAGTGTTTTTTGTTGTGTCATGACGTCAGCTCCTTGGATTTTTTATTGAGCGTTTATTTTTCAGCAACTGCTGCTAGCAGTGTTTGTTGTGTAATGACGTAGTTTCCGTTTTATGTATTGCTATCAAGCCCACCCGGCATCCACCGCTAATTCTTGGCCGGTGATAGCCTGGCTTTCTGCGCTGGCTAAAAACAGTACGGCGGGCGCAATATGCTGGGGCTCAAGCCTTAACTTCAGACACTGACGCTCCTGAATAGCAGCTTCGTCCTCTGGGCCAATCCACTTTTCAAGCTGCCGTTCGGTCATTACCGAACCGGGCACTAGGGTATTAACACGAATATTGTGTTTGCCGAGGTCCCGCGCCAAACTTCGCGTCAGGCCGTGCGCCGCCGCTTTAGCAGTGACGTAAGCAGGTAACCCACCCAGCGCCATCTGCACGCTCACCGAACCAAAATTAATGATCGACCCTCCGCCAGCCGCAATCATTTGTTTAGCGGCGGCTTGGGCGGCAAAGAACATCGGGCGCAGGTTGAGCGACATGCGCTCATCCCAGTAGGCAACATCCACGTCGTCCCACGTGTGACGGTCGTCGTTGGCGGCATTGTTGACCAGCGTATGGATAGGTCCGACGTTTTTGCCGGTCTCCGCGATAACCTGTTGCAGGCTTGCTATGTCACGTATATCGCAGTGGTGGTAAAGCGGAGCCTGTCCGGTCTCGGCTTGCAATTTGTCAACCAATGCTCGGCTATCACCATCGTTAATATCGACGAAAACCACCCTGGCTCCTTGGTGATGAAAAGCACGGGTAAGTGCGGCACCAATGCCGCTTCCTCCCCCGGTAATAAAAACCACACGTTGTTCAAGGCTTGTATAGCGTGCTGAGGACTGGTTCATATCGACTCCCACTTAGTAAAACTTATTTACTAAGTGAAGAGTGGATGGCAAATACACATACTTCAACGAGACCTTGGTCTTGGTCCAGGTATCGGTGCGGTAAAAATAGAGGAAAAAAGGTAAGCTAATACTTCAAGAGGAACCGCTAAAGTGAAGCGATGGATACTGAGTACGGCTCGGATTCATGGATTCCATCAGCAACGATCTTGTAGCTACAAGTGGGCGCTAAGTTTTCGCGGGAATATCGCCTCTGGATTGGCGCCATTAACAACAAACGCCCACCTAGGGGTTCAGTCACTCGCAAAAGCTGTGTTAACACTGAGCCGCTATAACTGTGCTGCACAGTCCTAAGCAGCAAAGGCTTTTTTATTATGTTAACTAGTGTTCAGCAACATAGAGCGGGCGATCTTCCTTTTCTCAAACGGCTCAATCGCAGCGCCATTCTTGAGCTAGTACGCCGTTTCCCAGGCTTAACCCGGGCTGATATTGCCACCCAAGCGCAGCTAACCAAGGCGACTGTAGGGGCGGGCGTGCAATCACTCCTGGAGCTGAACTGGCTACGTGAAGGCGAGTTACAAAAAAGTAGCGGAGGCCGTCCAGGGCGGGCTCTACACCTCAATGACCAGCACTACGCCATGCTAGGCGTTGAGGTGGGAGTACATGGGCTTCGCCTGGTAGCCTGCTCTCTTTCAGGCGAGCTACTCGCCTCACATCATGAAGCGTTGGCTCCCACAACCCCCGAAATCACTGCCAAGTTACTTGCCAGTTTACTGCATACCTTGTTGGCATTACCTGAAGTCGCTGGGCGTCATTGTCTGGGTATCGGGATAGCATTACCGGGCCCTATCGCTCCTGACGAGCCTGTACTTCGACTCGCACCGAATCTGGGCTGGCAAGATGTACGCTTTCTTGACTTACTAAGGCCCCACCTGCACCAACTAGAGGGTACATGGTTAGTCGACAACGAAGCCAAGTCCGCGGCTTTCGGCGAACTCTACTTCCGCACTGGCCACATCCCTGACTCATTGGTTTACGTTAGTGCAGGGACCGGCATTGGTAGTGGCCTAGTCGAAGACCACCGTCAATTCAGCGTTACCCGCGGGGCTCAGGGCCTAGCGGGAGAAATCGGCCATACGGTGCTGCAGCCTGACGGGCTCGATTGCCACTGTGGCAACCGTGGATGCGCCGAGACGCTAGTTAGCGGCTGGGCAATACGGGCGGCACTGTCTATCGGTGACGACGAAAATCTCATTGAGGCGTTGCTGCCACGTCTCAATGAGGCGGAAGTTCAGCGTATCTTGCATCGTGCGGGTGAGGCACTTGGCATTCTGTTACTCAACATCCATCATGCCCACAACCCCTCTGAAATTGTTCTTGGAGGATCGCTGATTCAGTTGGGAACACCTTTTCTTAATCCTGCTCTGGCCTATTTCAAAAGCAACCAGAACCGCCTGCTGGGTACATCACATCAGATCCCTTTACGCGTGATTGATGACGCTACTTTCATCGCTGCCCGCGGGGCAGCCGCCCAGGTATTGGCGAATGTCATCCATGGGCCAGGTGGCCTGCTCTAATACTTTTGCCCACAAGTTCCTATTTGCAGACTCAGCGAAGACAAGACCACCTAACGTCGAAAGGTCACCGTCCGGGTGGCCTTTTGGAATTCGCGCAGCCGGCCTGCCTCAGTGCGAGTGCCGCGGTACTTCCGAACCTCGACAGCCCACCAGAAAATCAAAGTCGCAGCCCTCGTCCGCTTGCAGCACATGCTCGATATACAGCTGGCGATAGCCGCCCTGGCGGGCGATTAACGTCGAGGCCTCTGTCGGGTCGCTTTCGGCCAGGCGCGCAGTTAGCTCAGCATCGCTAATATCCAGATGCAGTCGCCCGCTGGCGCAGTCGAGCTCGATCCAGTCGCCGTTGCGTACCGCGGCCAGTGGGCCACCCGCCGCGGCTTCCGGGGCCACGTGTAATACCACGGTGCCGTAGGCGGTGCCGCTCATCCGCGCATCGGAAATACGCACCATATCGGTAATTCCCTGGGCGAGTATCTTGGGCGGCAGGCCCATATTGCCGACTTCGGCCATACCGTGATACCCGCGAGGGCCACAGTGCTTCATGACCAGAATATCATTGGCTTCAACCTCTAGATCGGGATCGTTAATGCGTGCTTTGTAATCGTCGAAGTCTTCAAACACCACCGCACGACCACGATGCTGCATCAGCTCGGCCGTCGCCGCCGAGGGCTTGAGCACCGCGCCGTTCGGCGCCAGATTGCCGCGCAGTACGCAGATGCCGCCATCCGCGGTGAGTGGGTTATCCAGCGGGCGGATTACCTCATCGTTATACAGCGGGGCATCTTTGACGTTTTCCCACAGGGTTTTGCCGTTGACGGTTAACGCATCCTTAAAGGGCAAGCGATCCGCCTCGCCCAAGCGTTTGAGCACGGCGGGCAGGCCACCCGCGTAGTAGAACTCTTCCATCAAGAAGCGCCCTGAAGGCTGCAGGTCGACCACCGTAGGGGTACCGCGTCCTACTCGACTCCAATCGTCCAGCTGAAGATCGACCCCGATCCGCCCGGCGATGGCCTTGAGGTGAATCACGGCGTTGGTCGAGCCGCCAATCGCGGCGTTGGTGCGGATGGCGTTATCAAAGGCTTCTTTGGTCAGAATTTTGGAAAGCCGTAGGTCTTCATTGACCATCTCGACAATCCGATTACCCGACAGGTGGGCAAGCACGTAGCGGCGCGAATCCACCGCTGGAATGGCGGCATTGTGGGGTAGCGAAGTGCCTAATGACTCGGCCATGCAGGCCATGGTGGAGGCAGTGCCCATGGTGTTACAGGTACCCGCGGAGCGCGACATGCCTGCTTCAGCGGCCATAAAGTCGTGCAGCGAAATTTCACCGGCTTTGACCTGCTCGGAGAGCTTCCAGACCACGGTGCCCGAGCCAATATCTTTACCCTTGTGCTTGCCGTTGAGCATCGGCCCGCCGGTGACCACAATCGTGGGGATATCACAGCTCGCCGCGCCCATTAATAGTGCCGGAGTCGTTTTGTCACAGCCGACCAGCAGTACCACTGCATCAATCGGGTTACCGCGAATCGCCTCTTCCACATCCATGCTCGCCAGGTTGCGAGTAAACATGGCGGTGGGGCGCAGGTTCGATTCGCCGTTGGAGAACACCGGAAATTCGACCGGGTAGCCGCCGGCCTCTAACACCCCTTGCTTCACATGCTCCGCCAGCTTGCGAAAGTGGGCGTTGCAGGGGGTGAGCTCCGACCAGGTATTACAGATGCCGATGATCGGCTTGCCCTGAAACTCGTGGTCGGGGATGCCTTGGTTTTTCATCCAACTGCGGTACATAAAACCGTTTTTATCGGCGGTGCCAAACCACTCGGCACTGCGTAATGGACGCTGGCGATCAGACATAGCAAAGTCTCCGTGCAAACCAGGAAGATAGGGGAGCAAAAAGTAGAATCTGGTTGGTAGAATCTGTTTTTTAGTATCAGGCTCGCTGACGGCGGGTCTGTTTCCAGCAGTCAAACATCACCGCCAGCAGCAGAATCGCCCCGCGTACCAGGTATTGATAGAAGGTCGGCACGTTAAGTAGGCCCATGGCGTTCTGCACACAGCCCATGATTAGCACGCCGACCACCACGCCGGTGATGGTGGCAACGCCACCCGACAGCGCCACCCCACCCAGCACACACGCCGAAATTACCGCAAGCTCAAGCCCCATGGAGGTGTTGGGGTCTCCCAACCCCATGCGCGAGGCCAGCAGCACCCCAACCACGCCAGCCACCACGCCTTGAAGACCGAAGACAATAATCTTGAGACGACGGACATTAACCCCGGCAAGCGACGCGGCTTCTGAATTACCGCCGGTGGCTAATACGTTACGCCCGAAGGCGGTCATATTGAGCACCACACCAAAGATCACAAAGCAGGCCAGCATGGTCCACACCGGCAGCGTCAAACCGAGAAATGAAGCGCTGCCCAGGTCAAAGAAACCCGGCACGGTGATCATCACCGCATCGCCACCTGAAGTGATATAGGCAAGCCCACGCACAAATTCCATTGCGGCCAATGTCGCAATCAGTGAGTTAATGCCGAACTTGGCAATCACAAAACCATTGAAGGCACCCACTGCGCCCCCGGCAACCACGCCGCCCATTACGCCGATAAAAACGCTACCGGTGCTGGAGGTCACTACCGCCGCGACTACCCCTGCAAAGGCCACGATCGAGGCCACCGATAGATCCACCTCGCCCAGCGCCAATACCAGCATCATGGTGGTCGCTAGGCTGCCTATCAGGGTGATCGAAAGCAGCAGCCCCACCATGTTGCGCCCGGTGAGGAAGTCGGGAATAAATACGGCTAGCGCGATAAACAGCAGAAAAAAAACGGCGATCAGGCCTGAGGTATCCAACAGTGTGCGCAGTGGCTTTATAAGCCCCTTGCGCCCGGCTGGGCGGGTCGGTTCAGCACCCTCTTGGGTTAATTTATTCGTTGTCATCACGGTTGTCCTGAACTTGTTCGATAAAGAATCGCGCTTAGGCTGGCAGCGCCAGCCCTAGCAGGCGTTCGGGAGTGGCTGACTCTTTGGGCACCACATCCACCAGCTCACCGTCGCGCATTACCGCGATCCGGTCACAGATGGAGCTCACTTCGGCCAGATCGCTGGAGATCACCACCACGCTTTTGCCCTGCTCGGCCAGATCGTAGAGCAGCGCGTAAATATCCCGCCGCGCGCCCACATCAATTCCCCGCGTTGGTTCGTCCATCACGAACAGATCGATCTCCTCAGCAAGCCAGCGGGCTAAAATAACCTTCTGCTGGTTGCCCCCCGAGAGTTTGCCTATCGGAGTACGGTGGCTGGGAGTTTTAACGCTAAGCTGCTGGATATACGACTCAGCATTGCGCCGCTCGCGGCCGGGATGGCGGAAAATTCCCCAGCGCTTAAAAAACCGCCGGCAGCTGATATTGAGGTTGTCGGCCACACTGGCTACCGGAAAGATGCCTTGTGATTTACGATCCTCCGGGCACATGGCAATGCCCGCACGGATGGCCTCCGCCGGACTTTTAAAACGTCGCGATTCACCCTGAAATGTCACGCTACCTGCCTTGGGAGCCTCCACGCCGCATACCAGCCGCAATAGCTCACTGCGGCCTGCGCCCACCAAACCAAACAACCCGAACACTTCACCGCGTTTGACGGAAAAACTCACCGGTGCGTTAAGGCCGCGCCCCTGAATATCCTCAACTGCCAACACCACATCGCCATGCTCACGGGGGCGATAGCCGTACACATCGTCAATATCACGACCGACCATCTCACTAACCAACAGGTCATGGGTAAGCTTCGACATATCCTCATGGGTACGAATATGCTGGCCGTCGCGGAAGATGGTGACCGCATCGCACATCTCGAACACCTCTTCCATGCGATGGGTCACATACAGCACCACCCGCCCCTCGTCGCGTAGCCGTTTGACGATACGTTTAAGCTGACGGATTTCCTGTATGGAAAGGCTGCTGGTGGGTTCATCAAAAGCAATCACGCGCGCATCGCGCAGCAGCGCACGGCCAATCTCGATCATCTGCTGTTGGCCAATGGAGAGCTCGCGCACTTTGGTCGAGGGATGAATGCCGCCCTCGCCAAGGTCGGCGAGAATCGCCAGCGCTCTTTCGCGCAGCTGACGCCGGTTCACGAACCCCTGCCGCGTAGGCAGCTGGCCCAGCAGCAGGTTTTCAGCCACCGACATATTGGGCGAGAGGGTGAGCTCCTGATAGATGATCGCGATCCCCTCACGCAACGCCTCACGGGCGTTACCGAACACATGGCGCTGACCATCAATCCAGAGCGCGCCTTCCGCAACGCGATTCACTCCGCTAAGCACTTTAAGCAGTGTCGACTTCCCCGCGCCGTTCTCCCCCATCAGCGCATGCACCTGGCCGGTCCGGGCAGAAAAGCTCACGCCATCCAACGCGCGTACGCCAGGAAACACTACACTGATGCCATCAAAGCGAAGATATGGATCAGACATACTCAAGCACTCCACCAGTAGCCCGTGACAGGAAGCCGTTACAGGCCAAGATCGGCGCGCACTTCTTCCCAGTTATCACGCGTCATTAACGTACCGGTCGTTTCGGTATTGGCCTGCGGCTCCTCGCCTTCGCTAATCCAGCGGTAGAGGTCTTCAGCGGTTTGGCGGCCGTGCATAGTGGAGCTGACCGCGACGGTACCGTGAAAGCCGGTAGGGTTATTACGGGAAAACTCGGCAAACGCCGCGCCTGAGCCGTTGATTCCTACCCCAATCACATCTTCCGCCGCCAGACCGTACTGTTCGGTCGCCCTGACACCACCGAGTACGCTCTCTTCATTAAGCGCGTAAATGACCCAGTGCTCGTATCCGCCGCGCTGGGAAAGCACCGGTGATGCTGCCGAAAAAGCGCCGCTGGTATCGGTGCTTTGTTGAGGTGCGTCGAATATATTTTCTTCCGGGAAGCCCGACGCAAGCAGTGCCTGGGTCGCACCGTCCGTCCGCTCTACGGCCGTCGGCAGCTCGTTATTGGTAATACGCAGCGCGCCAACGTCTTGCGGGTCCCAGCCACGCGCTTCCATTTCAGCGGCAATCGCCTCGCCTACCTGTTGGCCAATTTTGGTACCTGACATCCCCAGATGCGGCACGCCTTCCATCGGCTCACCGCTGGAGGTTACAAACTGATCATCCACGGTGACCACTTTCATGCCGTACTGCTCGGCACGGTTCATAATCGCAGGCCCCAAGCGCACATCGGGCGGACAAATGACAAACCCCTGCGCGCCCTGGGCGTAGAGGTTATCAATCGCGCTGAGTACTTCCTGGCCATCCTCACCGCCTAAGCGCACGACCTGAAAACCAAGTTCTTCACCAGCGTCGGTGGCTGCTTGCTGTTCGTTAATGAACCAGGCCTGCTCTGGTTTCTTGACGATAAAGCCAATTTTCACGTCGTCCTGTGCCTGCACAGAACCCAGCGAGGCCAACATGATCGCGCTACCCAGCGCCAAACGCGTAAACGTGGTTACCATGCCCATTGTTGTGCTCCTGACGTTCTAATGATTGTTAATGTAATTAAAATTAGTGTCGGCTGCTGACAAGGCGAATGGGTTAGGTGTCCATATCGTCCTGGGCAGAAAAGCGAAAGACCGTGCGTGACTGGTAAGTCTCGCCCGGTTCTAAAATCGTGCTGGGGAAAGCATCCTGATTGGGTGAATCGGGGAAATGCTGGGTTTCCAGCGCGAAGCCTGAGCGCTGCGGATAGGCTTGGCCGCTTTTACCGGTCAGGTCGCCGGTCAAAAAGTTACCTGAATAGAACTGAATACCGGGCTCGGTGGTTTCGATTTCCAGCATCCGCCCGCTTTGTGGCTCCCACACTTTGGCCGCCATTACCAGATCACCGCGCTCAGCGTCATCGCGGTTAAGCACAAAATTATGGTCGTAACCGCCGCCGAAGGAGAGCTGTTCGTTGTCCTGCTCAATGCGCTCGCCGATGGGTGTAGCCTGAGTAAAATCAAACGGTGTGCCTTCAACCGGTTGCAGCTCGCCCGTCGGAATCAGGGTCTCACTGACCGGGGTAAAGGCATCAGCGTTGAGCATAAGCTGATGATCAAGAATGGAGTCGTTGCCCTCACCCTTGAGGTTGAAATAGCTATGCTGGGTGAGGTTGATGGGCGTTGCCTTGTCAGTTTCTGCCTTGTAATCGACAATCAAGCTATCGTCATCGGTCAGCGTATAGGTCACTTGTGTTTCCAACCGGCCGGGGTAACCCTCTTCGCCATCTTCGCTGATATAGCGCAGCACAAGCCCTGTACCTTCGTCATTCTTAAATGGCTCGGCTTCCCAAAGCACCCTATCAAAACCCTGTTGACCGCCGTGCAGATGGTTATCGCCATCATTGGTGGCAAGCGTGTAGGTTTCACCCTCAAGCGTGAACTGCCCTTCGGCAATGCGGTTACCGTAGCGCCCGATAATGGCGCCGAAGTAAGGGTTAGCCTTGCGATACTCATCGGATAAATACTCGTCCAACGAATCGAATCCCAGCACGATATCGGCGACATTGCCTTCCAGGTCAGGGGTCTTTAGCGAAAGGATCGTACCGCCATAGCTGGCCACCCGCAGTTCAATGCCGTTGGCGTTAGTGAGTTGATAAACGTCTACTTGACGGCCATCAGGCAGTTGACCAAACACGGATTTGCCAACGCCGTGCTCTGCTTCACTATTTGCCATGGATTCCTTATCAGTTTGCGCCTGGGCCACGTTTATCAATAGTGCAGCGGTGCCTGCACTCAGCAGCAGCATTGAGCCAGCGCGACGTATTTGGGGATGCATGATAGGCATAACATTTCTCCTATTATGTTTATTGTTGTTATTAACGCGACATGATTGCCGCTATTACACGCCCTACAGTAGACAGCTTTACCATAACCAACCAATATGCAAATGCATCAAATTCGATATCTTTATGGCTATCAGAAACATTAGAAGGCTTATTTCATGGGTGTCCTTGACGAGAACTGGTTTCTTCACGCACGACTAAAGTTGCGTCATTTTCAGCTATTTTTAGCGCTTGATGAGCAGCGCAACCTGCACCGTGCTGCCGCCCAGCTAAAGATGAGCCAGCCTGCCGCCTCAAAACTGCTCAGTGACCTGGAGACGAACTTGGGGGTTCGTCTGTTCGAGCGCCATCCACGTGGCTTAACACCTAATTGGTATGGAGAGGTAATGATTCGCCACGCGCATAGCGTGCTTTCAGCGTTGCGCCATACCGGAGAGGAGTTAACCGCCTTACGCGACGGCAATATGGGCACCGTGGCAGTGGGAACGGTTATGGCGCCCGCCGTTACGTTACTTACCAGCGCTATCGAGCGAGTACACAGAGACCGGCCGGGGCTTAAAATCAGTGTGGATGTCGATGTCAGTAAGGCGCTGGTGCCGCGTTTGCTTGAAGGTGAGCTGGATTTTGCTATTACGCGCATTCCGTCAGGCGTGGATGTAGAGCGTTTTGTCTTTGAAGAAATTGGCGAGGAAGAGCTGTGCTTTGTGTGCCGTGAGGGGCACCCGCTAGCGGGGAAAACCCCGTTGAGCCTCGCCGATATGGCCATCTACCCGTGGTCCTTACAGCCACCCGGCGCGCTGATGCGTCAACGGGTAGATAGCCTGTTTTTACATCATCAGGTAGCACCGCCCAGCCAGGTCGTCGACACCGCGGATGTGCTTGTGTCTTTAGCCCTGGTCGACAAATCCGATACCATCACGGTGACCACCCGCGAAACGGCGGACCTGCTTTGCGCGCCTCAGCGCTTTCAGCTGCTACCCTTCGTCGAAGCGCTGCGTGTTCAGCCCTACGGCTTGGTCAGCTTGCGCCACCAGCGACTCTCGCCGGGTGCTGCGGTATTAATGAGCACCCTGCGCGAAATAATCGCCCAGAATGCTCAACAGGAAGATCCTCTTCAGTAGACGTAGCGAGGGCTTAGTGAGAATGACGTGGTACTTCAGAACCCCGACAGCCCACCAGAAAGTCAAAGTCGCAGCCC
Source organism: Halomonas sp. AOP7-B1-5 (assembly GCF_052353045.1). Taxonomy (NCBI): domain Bacteria; kingdom Pseudomonadati; phylum Pseudomonadota; class Gammaproteobacteria; order Oceanospirillales; family Halomonadaceae; genus Halomonas; species Halomonas sp. AOP7-B1-5. The sequence goes on from NZ_JBQTDC010000019.1 coordinate 12,214, forward strand.
TCGTCCGCTTGTAGCACATGCTCGATATACAGCTGGCGGTAGCCGCCTTGACTAGCGATAAGTGTCGAGGCTGCCGTGGCATCGAACTCGGTCAAACGGGCGGCAATTTCCTCGTCACTCACCTCCAGGTTGAGTCGCCCGCTGGCGCAGTCGAGTTCGATCCAGTCGCCGTTGCGCACTGCGGCCAGTGGGCCACCCGCTGCCGCTTCCGGGGCCACGTGCAGTACCACGGTGCCATAAGCGGTGCCGCTCATCCGGGCATCAGAGATGCGCACCATATCGGTCACGCCCTGGGCGAGGATCTTGGGCGGCAGGCCCATATTGCCGACTTCGGCCATACCGTGATAACCCCGCGGGCCGCAGTGTTTCATGACCAGAATGTCGTTGGCTTCAACGTCCAGATCAGGGTCGTTGATGCGTGCCTTGTAATCGTCGAAGTCTTCAAACACTACCGCACGGCCACGGTGCTGCATGAGTTCGGCGGTCGCCGCGGAGGGCTTTAATACGGCGCCGTTGGGTGCCAAGTTGCCGCGCAGCACGCAGATACCGCCGTCTGCGGTGAGTGGGTTATCCAGCGGGCGGATTACCTCGTCGTTATACAGCGGAGCATCTTTAACGTTTTCCCACAAGGTTTTGCCGTTAACGGTTAATGCATCCTTGAAGGGCAAGCGATCCGCCTCACCTAGGCGTTTGAGCACGGCGGGCAGACCGCCCGCGTAGTAGAACTCCTCCATCAGAAAGCGTCCCGACGGCTGAAGGTCGACCACCGTGGGGGTACCCCGCCCTACCCGGCTCCAGTCGTCCAGTTGGAGATCGACCCCGATACGCCCGGCGATGGCCTTGAGGTGAATCACTGCGTTGGTCGAACCACCAATCGCGGCGTTAGTGCGGATGGCGTTATCAAAGGCTTCTTTAGTAAGAATTTTGGAGAGATTGAGATCTTCATTGACCATCTCGACGATCCGGTTGCCCGACAGATGGGCAAGCACGTAGCGGCGCGAATCCACCGCCGGGATTGCGGCGTTATGGGGTAGCGAAGTGCCTAACGACTCGGCCATGCAGGCCATGGTGGAGGCGGTGCCCATGGTGTTACAGGTTCCGGCAGAGCGTGACATGCCCGCCTCGGCAGCCATAAAGTCATGCAGCGAGATTTCGCCAGCCTTGACCTGCTCGGAGAGTTTCCAGACCACGGTGCCCGAGCCGATATCCTTGCCCTTATGCTTGCCGTTCAGCATCGGTCCGCCGGTGACCACAATGGTGGGGATATCGCAGCTCGCCGCGCCCATCAGTAGCGCCGGGGTGGTTTTATCGCAGCCGACCAGCAGCACCACCGCATCAATCGGGTTGCCGCGAATGGCTTCCTCGACATCCATGCTGGCGAGATTACGGGTAAACATCGCGGTCGGGCGCAGGTTGGACTCACCACTGGAGAACACCGGAAACTCCACTGGGTAGCCACCGGCTTCCAGCACGCCCTGCTTGACGTGCTCCGCAAGCTTACGAAAGTGAGCATTGCAGGGGGTTAATTCCGACCAGGTATTACAGATGCCGATAATCGGCTTGCCCTGAAATTCATGGTCGGGAATGCCCTGGTTCTTCATCCAGCTGCGGTACATAAAGCCATTTTTGTCGGCGGTGCCAAACCATTCGGCTGAACGTAGATAAGATTTATTTTCTTTAGATGAGTCGCTCATGATCTCTCCTTAAACAATCGTTATCAGTCACTAAGTACTTTTTAGTTGTATTGAAAACATACGCACCCAATCAGCTGATCAGTTAAATCAGAGTAAACACCAGCCAGGATAAGCCGAAGGCCATCAGTGATATGCCAATCGAAATCACCGTCCAGGTTTTAAGCATTGTTTTAGTATCGACACCTAGAAAACGCCCTACTAACCAGAAACCTGAGTCGTTGACATGGGAATAGCCGATTGCGCCCGCAACGATTGCCACCGCAATACAGGCTGTCGCTAATCCTGAAAGAGAGGGGTCTGCTAACACGACAGGGGCCATAATTCCCGCAGCCGTGGTTCCCGCGACGGTCGCAGAGCCTTGCGCAATACGGATGACCGAAGCGATGACGTAACCCGCCAGAATAATAGGCAAGCCATAGTTCTGAAGACTCGCAGCTAACGCATCACCGATACCGCTAGCGGTTAGTACACCACCAAACATTCCCCCAGCACCGGTAATGAGAATAATGCTGCACACCGGCGAAAGGGCTTTTTCAACGGTTTCATTAATAGAACCAATGGCCTTGCGCGCCGGCGAGCGAATCACTAATAGCCACATAGCGACACATGTACTGATCAACATGGCAATCGGTGTTTCACCAATCAGTATCAAGCCTTGCAAGACCGGGTTTTCAGCATCAACGACGCCACCTTCAGACAGCGTTGTAAGGCCGGTATTGAGAAAGATAAGTACGAGCGGCAATAACAATACTAAAAGCACGGTACGAAATGCCGGGCGTTTATCGACAGGCATTTCTTCATTACTCTCCCCCATCAGGCTGGGGACGGGTTGAAACGGCATGCGGTTAGCGAGCACAAGCGATAGACGGTAGCCCATCAAATACCAGGTAGGTAAACCGACAAGCAGCGCAATAAAAAGCACTTTCCCAATATCAACTTGAAGAAAAACCGCCGCGGCTACCGGCCCTGGGTGTGGCGGTACCAGCGCATGCATGACAAGAAAGGCACCTGCCGCCGGTAAGCCGTAAAGCAATAGCGATGCTTTAAGCTCTCGTGCCACGGAATAAATGACCGGCAGCATGACGACGAATGCCGCATCAAGAAAGACAGGGAAGCCAAATAGCAAACACGCAATTGATAAACCCAAGGGCGCTCGGCTATGCCCGAATAAGCGAATCAAGGTGTCGGATAATACTTGGGCGCCCCCTGAAACGGCAACGATTCGTCCCAGTACTGCACCAAAGCCAATCAATAGCGCAACATTGCCTAAGGTGTTACCAAAACCACCTAAGAGCGTCGGAACCAAATCTTCTCCGGTGATACCGGTCGCCAGCGCAGTGCCAATACTCACGATCACCAGTGCAAAAAAGGGATGAAGACGTATCCTGATAATCAATACCAGCAAAACAAGGATGGCGGAAGCTGCAATCAGCATCAGGGCAAGAGTGGAAGCTCCCATTGCTTGAGTGGTTTCTTGCATGGCGTTTTCCTAAGGTTTGTCGTTATTAGTGCTGCGAGTTATCGCACTTATCAAAGCAAACGCACTATAAGCAGCCAATCAATAACCAACAAATACACAAAACCCCAATTGTCGATATAATTTTAGTTATCAACACCGCCATAAAGCCTATTTTATGGGCGTAATCGAAGGGGGCGAAAATTTTCAGGTGAGACTAAAGTTGTCTGCATATGAAGGATAAATTAATGCCCTTACATCACGGAGTTACGTCTATCGAACATATAGCGGGCAGCAGGTGATTAGGCGAGCGACGGAGTACATCTGAGTATCGTGGCCCGCCATACATAAGACTCAGCCTATTGAAGCACGCCACCAACGACTTTCTACAAGCACGCTGGCGGCGTTAACGGGCGCTCTATGAGGCGCTTTTCAGCAAGCTAACAGGTAGTTTATTAATGCAGATCATGCTGATGCCCTTTCGGATTTACGCTTCTGATAGCGATAGGCTTTAATCAACAAGGGGGAGCACCACAGCAAGATGACCGCAATGCCTAGCCCTGCGCTGATGGGCCTTGCAAAGAAGCTGGTTAGGTCGCCGCCGGTTCGCAACATGGCGCTCATAAAGTTGTTTTCAACAACCGAACCCAGCACTAAACCGAGTATGGCTGGCGCCATAGGGAAGTCATTGACGGCTAGCAGATAGGCCACCAGGCCAACAATCAGCATTAACCAGATATCCACAACGCTATTATTGATAGCGAAAGCACCCACAATACAAAAGCACAAGATAATGGGCATCAATACGCGGCTGGGCGTGAGGATGAATAACTTTGATAACCTGATGGCCATATAGCCAATCGGTAGCATCATCAAGTTAGCTAATATGAACACGATGAAAAGTGCGTAGATTAACCCGCTCCCATCCATAAAAATGGTAGGCCCAGGATTCATCCCCTTCATATATAAAACGCCAATCACAATAGCGGTAATGGAATCACCCGGAATCCCGAAGACCAGAGCGGGCACCCAGGCACCACTGATACCGGAATTATTGGCCGAGCTGGCATCGACAATGCCCTCTATATTACCGGTACCATATTTGGAACTGTCTTTTGACCTGCCTTTTCCCACACCATATGAGATCCAGGCTGCGATATCTGCACCCGCTCCGGGTAATGCGCCAATCAACGTGCCAATTGAGCTACCACGCACCATATTTCGCCAATAACGCTTAATGTGCCCAGGTACATTATGGAAGACACTATCGTTATCAACGATGCCGATGGTTTTTTTCTCGGATTTTGAACCGTAATAACCCATCAGTTCATTGAGAGCAAACATACCAATCATAACGGGTATGAAATTAATGCCTGCCATAAGGTCTGGCACTCCAAACGTGAAGCGAGGAGCGCCACTCATCATATCCAGCCCTACCGTTGACAGCAGGATGCCAAAAAGCAGTGAAAGAAATGCTTTTGTTCTGGAGCCTACAGAAATAAAAATTGAGCAGCTTAACCCCAACACCGCAAGCCAAAAGTACTCGAACGCACTGAACTTGAGCGCCACCTCAGCGAGAGACTGAGCAACGACAATTAAAATAATGGTGCCGAAAATACCGCCAAAAACGGAACATACCAGATTAATACCCAGCGCTTCCCGCGCCCTGCCTTTTTTGGCCAAGGCATGCGATTCGCCCACATACGCGGCTGACGCAGGTGTGCCCGGAATATTCAGATATGTCCCTGGAATATCCCCTGCAAATATTGCCATGGCCGATGTAGTTACAATGGCTGCAATAGCAGGAATAGTATCCATATAGAAGGTTAAAGGGACTAATAGTGCGACAGCCATTGTTGCCGTAAGGCCAGGTACTGCACCCACAAATATGCCAAATAATGAAGCTGCCAAAATCACCAGTATGGTTTCAAAATTTAAAACCAGCCCTACCCCGTTCATTAAGATGTCCATGGCAGGCTACCCCCTAATAAAACCCCTTGCGGTAATGGAATAAGCAAATAGTGAGAGAAAATAAAATAAATCGCCGATGACATAACCAACGAGGTTGCCAGTGCCACATAAAGCTTTGTTTTTCTCAATAACATGAGCAAAAACATAATGATCGTAATGGTGGGCATTGCCCCTAGGTAATCGCTTGCCAGGATATAAAAGACAATCGCTACGGGTGGCAACACCATTGCCCAGCTTATTTTTTCAGGCGGCGAGGTAGCTGCCAGCGTCGACTCTTCATGTAGTTCTTGAGCGACCACTTTTCTTCTCTGCCATAGCGCATTTAAGGTAAGTACAGCGCCGCCGATGCAAAATCCCCCTCCCACAAGAGAGGGGAAAAGAGAAGGCCCATACTGAAGGCTAGGTAGCGTAGGAAATTGCTGGGCTGTGATGATTGTCACAACCCCCGCAATCATAAATCCTATGCCGGCGAAAACATCTCTCATTGTCATTCCTTAGTTAGCTAAGCCAACTTGTTCAACAATTTCACCGAGAATGCCGTCCATCTCTTCCATGAGTTGTTCGAACTCTTGTGCATTACGCCACTCAGTACCAAACCCTTGTTTGTCCATGAATCCTTGATAGGTATCGCTGTTATAAGCGGCTTCCAGGGCTTCCTCTAGGGTTGCGACGACCTCAGGATCCATATCTTTGGGACCGACAATGCCTCGCCACGCTCCTGTGTAATAGTCACTGTCAATTACCTCGCCAGCAGTGGGAATATCTGGAAAATTCGGTAAACGCTCTGGCGCCATGACCGCTAAACTTTTAACGCGGCCCGCTTCAATCATTGAGCGTGCTTCGGGTACTGAGGTTGATACGACATCAATACCGCCAGATGCCAGCTCTACCATTGCGGGAGCGGACCCTTCACTAGGTATCCAGGTAACGTGGTCGGCGGGCATATCCTGGTCCATCAAAAGACCGGCAAAGGCCAAGTGCCAGATACCGCCTTGCCCGGTACCCGAAGCATTAAAAGTACCTTTAGGCTCACTACGCATTGCTTCAACCAGCGCTTCGAGACTTCCATAAGGAGAGTCAGTAGCTACTTGTATACCGGGGGAGTCATAATTAATTTGCGCAATGGGCGTAAAATCTTCGTAAGTAAGGTCGGTTAGCCCCTGCCAATGCATGATATTCACTTCAACAGTTGCCAGCCCAAGCGTGTAGCCATCCGGCTTGGCATTAAGCATGGCCGTATGTCCAACAACGCCACTGCCCCCTGTTCGGTTAACCACGTTGACGTTCTGACCCAACTCCTCTTCCAAGGCGCGGGCAATAGTGCGCGCGGTTGCATCAGTACCGCCGCCTGCGGCCCAAGGCACAATCAGCGTAATGGGACGCTCTGGATAATCCGCCAGGGCTGAACCAGAAGCCACCATAACGGCTGCCGCTAGACTGGACGTAATAAGTGTTTTTAGAGAATGGTTTGTCATTATCATTTTAAATATCCTCTGGTAGTTGCTGGCTTACATTTTATGATTATGAAGACGGCTTAAGGCGTCTGAATCAGTACGTTCTGGTTGTCGGCTGAGAAGGCAGCTCTTTATAGCGGGCAAGCGTTGCCAGCGCCCCCTGACGAAGCAGGCTGATATCAATACCTACCGCAATAAACTGGCAGCCTAACGCCTGATAGCGGCGCGCATCCTCCTCTAACGGCGCCAAAATCCCTACCGGCTTGCCCGCCGCATGAACCGTTTTAATCACTTTCTGTATCGCACTCTGAACATCGGGGTGGCCAGGATTGCCGGGGTACCCCATGCCCACAGAAAGGTCTGCCGGACCAATAAATACCGCATCCACTCCGTCGGTGGCGGCAATGGCTTCTGCCTGCTCAACACCGTTAGGTGACTCAACCTGAACAATCAGACAAAGCGACTCATGCGCCTTATTCAGGTAGTCGTCCACGCCATCCCACCGGGTTGCGCGCACAAGCCCACCGCCCACACCGCGTATGCCATGCGGCGGGTATCGCGTCGCCCGCACCAGCGCGGCCGCCTGCTCAGCACTTTCCACCATCGGCACCATTAATGTTTGTGTGCCGATATCCAGTAACTGCTTGATCAATGCGGGGTCATGGTTAACGCTACGCACAACGGGTGCGGATGAGTAAGGCGCCACGGCCTGCAGTTGGGCCAGAATAGTGGGAACCGTATTCGGGGCATGCTCGCCATCAATTAGCAGCCAGTCGAACCCCGTGTTGGCAATTATTTCAGCGGCATATCCAGTCGCAAAGCCCGCCCAGCAACCCCACATGGGTTCGCGCTTGATCAGCATGTTTTTAAAGGGATTAGTGGGCAATTGCATACGTTGACTCCTTTGAAGAGCAGATAAAAACCACGTCGTGCCTCAGTTAGCTAAGCCAACCTGTTCAACGATTTCACCGAAGACGCTATCCATCTCTTGCATCAGCTGCCCGAACTCTTCCGCGTTACGCCACTCGGTACCAAAGCCTTGCTGATCCATAAACCCTTGATAGGTTTCACTGTTGTAAGCGGCTTCTAATGCTGACTCAAGCGTTGCCACTATTTCAGGATCCATACCTTTAGGACCGGCGATACCTCGCCACTCACCCACTTGATAGTCACTGTCAATTAGCTCATTGGTGGTAGGAATATCAGGAAAACTGGGAATACGTTCAGGCGACATGACCGCAAAGCTTTTAACGCGACCAGATTCCATCATGGAACGGCCTTCCGGCACAGAGCTGGGTACGATATCAATCCCCCCGGATACCAGTTCGACCATCGCTGGCGCCGCACCTTCACTAGGAATCCAGGTAACCTGGTCGGCGGGAATATCCTGGTCCATCAAAAAACCCGCAAAGGCTAAATGCCACACACCACCTTGACCAGTACCGGAGGCAGTAAAGGTGCCCTTAGGCTCGGTCCGTATAGCGTCGAGCAGCTCTTCAAGGCTTTCATAAGGGGAGTCTGCGGCAACCTGTATACCGGGGAAGTCATAGTTGACTTGTGCAATCGGCGTAAAATCTTCATAAGTAAGATTGGTTAGGCCCAGCCAATGCATCATATTCACTTCGCCGGTCGCCAGGCCAAGCGTGTAACCATCTGGTTTGGCATTGATCATGGCAGTATGGCCAACAACGCCACTGCCACCGGTGCGGTTAATAACGTTGACGTTCTGACCCAACTGCTCTTCCAATGCGCGGGCGATGGTTCGCGCTGTCGCATCAGTGCCCCCACCCGCAGCCCAAGGCACAATCAATGTAATAGGGCGTTCTGGATAATCCGCAAGGGCTGCGCCAGAGGCCACCATAACGGCTGCTGCTATGCTGGAAGTAAGGAGTGTCTTGAGAGAATGGTTTGTAATTGTCATATCCACTTTCCTTTAGTCGTTAACTGCCTGGATTTGATTATCGTTTTTTGAAACTGCGGGGTTCCATCCTTTATTGCTTTCCTGCCAAAAACTTTCTTTATTTCTATTAAGCTGATAAGCCCAAATTTTTAGAAAACCTCCTTAAGCATTTTGAAAAAGTCTTCCTTAGAGGGGGCTCGCGGATTGGTAGCGGTGGAGTGATCCTCTAACGCCCACTGAGCCAATTCATCTAAATGCTCTTCCATCACACCCATTTCACTCAGGCTGGAAGGCATTCCCAACTTAATATTGAGCTTTGCAAATGCTTCGGCTAAATCGTCATCCTGTGAAAGCCCCATCGCGTCTTTGAGGCGAGCAAATTTTTCCTCACAATCACGCTGGTTAAACCTTAGAACCGTCGGCATTAACACGGCATTAAGCGTGCCGTGGTGAAGTTTCAGTTCATGCAGGCCACCTAACGCATGGGATAGCGAGTGCACCGCTCCCAAGCCTTTCTGAAACGCCATGGCACCTTCCAGAGCCGCCATCATCATTTCATTTCTAGCGGTTAAATTAGTGCCATTTTCAACCGCCTCTAATAGATAGGCACTCGCACGCTTCAGGCCGTCCAATGCAATCGCTTCAGCAGGGGGATTCACTTTAGGACTTAAAAAGGTTTCCACGCAGTGAGCGATCGCATCCATACCCGTTGCGGCTGTCAAAAAAGGTGGTAAACCGAGTGTCAAACGTGGGTCGCAGATAGCCACAGAAGGGATCAGATACGGCGAAAGAAAACCCAACTTCCGGTTATCTTTCATGGTAATGAGTGAGGCGCGCCCCACCTCACTACCCGTCCCCGCGGTGGTGGGTACCGCAATAAGTGCCAGCACATCGGCATTGATCTTAGCGACCCCACCCTCAATCGCCGCGTACTGGCGTAATGGCGCGGGATGGTTAAAAAGTAAAGCGACCGCTTTAGCCAAATCAATGCTGGAACCACCGCCAACGGCCACGATGCCATCGCATTGACTTTCACGCAGGAACGTTAGCGCTTGCTCTACCGCTGCTTCCGTCGGGTTAGAGGGTGTTTCATCAAAAATGCATGCGTCATCGTCAAGCTTTGCCGATGCAATGACGCGGGAAATAAGGCCAGTGGCGCTCAAGCCCTTGTCGGTCACGAAAAGCGGCTTTTTTACCTTGAGCAGATCAAGCTCGTCGGCTAATTCGTCAACGGCGTTCTCACCGAACTGTATCTTTGTCAGGTAACTGATTATGTAAGGCATTCTGGTTTCTCATTATTATTTACATTGTGAACCAAATAGCTACTTCATAAGGTGTCATACAGCATGATGGCATGACAACATTTTATTGACTTATTTTACGGCTGCCAAGACGATTTCCGAAAACGCCTGGCAGCGCGGAAGGCCTTACGCGTGTTCGTACTCTCGCTTGCCGTCGACCAGCCGGGTTACCTTCAACGGATTGCCATCTTTTAGAACCTCTGGTAACAGCGCCATGGGCAGATCCTGATAGCACACCGGTCGCAAGAAGCGATGAATAGCCGCGCTACCCACCGAGGTGGTACGCGTATCCGACGTTGCCGGGAACGGGCCGCCATGAACCATCGCATGGCATACCTCGACCCCGGTAGGCCAGCCGTTTACCAGAATGCGCCCGACTTTTCGCTCGAGTGTGGGCAACAGGGCACGAGCAGCCTCAATGTCACCTTCATCCATCTGCAGGGTAGCCGTCAGTTGCCCTTCGAGCTGCCTGGCGACACGTTGCATCTCGCTCTCATTGCTGCATTCGATGATCAAGGAAGTAGCGCCGAATACCTCTTCCCGTAGCGCTTCACTGCGCAGAAAATCGGCCGCTGGAGTGGTATAGAGCGCCGTCTGACATTGATAGCCATCCTTGCCCGGCGTACCACGCGCGATTTCCCGGGCATTGGCACTAAGTTGCGACACCCCTTCTTCGTAGGCCTGATGGATACCCGGCGTCAGCATCGTTTGAGCGGCGCTTCCGTTCACGGCGGCACTTGCCGCTTCGATAAACGCATCCAGGCCGTCGCCTTTCACCGCAACGATCAGCCCCGGATTGGTACAAAACTGACCGGCCCCCATATTGAGCGAGCCAATAAACCCTTTACCCAGCGTCTTGGCGCGCGCATTGAGCGCTGCGGGGAATAGGAACACTGGATTGATCGAGCTCATTTCGGCGTAAACGGGAATAGGCTGAGGTCGTGTCTGAGCGGTCGCCAAAAGCGCCATGCCTCCTGCCCGTGATCCTGTAAATCCCACAGCCTGAATGTTCGGATTTGCGACCAAGGCCTGGCCAACTTCCCGCCCCGATCCAAACAGCAAGGAGAAGACGCCTTCCGGAAGCTGGCACAGGGAAACTGCTTTCTGCACGGCCTGCCCCACAAGCTCCGAGGTGCCGGGATGCGAGGAGTGCGCCTTGACGATCACAGGACAGCCGGCAGCTAGGGCCGAAGCGGTATCGCCGCCCGCCACGCTGAAAGCCAACGGAAAGTTGCTTGCTCCGAATACCGCAACGGGCCCTACCGCGATATGCCGCTGACGAAGATCAGCGCGGGGCAGTGGCTGGCGATCCGGCAGTGAAGGATCGATACGCACATCAATCCACTCACCCGAGCGAACGACGCCGGCGAAAAGACGCAGTTGGCCGCAAGTGCGCCCGCGCTCGCCGTCCAGGCGGGCGCGTGGAAGGCCGCTTTCAGCCATGGCGCGCTCGATCAACGCATCCCCTAGCGCTTCGATTTCGCTGGCAATAGTCTCCAGAAATGTCGCCCGCTCTTCAAGCGAGGTTTCTCGGTAGCTATCGAAGGCCGAACCGGCCAGCTCGCTGGCCTTTTCCACGTCCGCCTCACAGCAGCCCTTGTAGAGAGGATCCAGCATTTCACCCGTCGCAGGGTTGATGGCACGAATCTCCTTAAGCGTGCCTTCGATCCAATGCTGGCCGATCAGCGACTGTCCTTTAAGTGAACTCATAGCGTCATTCCTACCATTGTTAATCAAGATGATCGTACTTCGTTATTCAGCCGTGCCGTTTACCTCTTACAAGGCCGTTACACCAACGCTCTCGTCCGGCATCACTTTGATGCGGTTGATCAATGGCTTTGTCATCAGATCGCACTCAATGCGCATTTCGTCACCGTCCTGAAGCTTCACCGCGTCGGCGAAGCTTAGTATCGCAGCGCCGAAGAAATGCACGTGGAGTTGCCCGGGAACGCGAAACGTTGCGTATTTAAAGTGGTGATGCTCGAGGTTTTCGATCGAGTGGCACATATGCTGTTCGCCACTTGCGAACTCGTGCTGCCATACGACGGAGCCGTTACGATGAATCGAAACATTACCGCGTACTTCCTCGGGCAGCTCACCGATGACGATCTCGGGGCCGATGCTGGCATCGCGCAGCTTCGAGTGGGCCAGATAAAGGTAATTCTGTTTTTCCGTGACATGATCGGAAAACTCGTTGCTCAACGCATAGCCGATCCGAAATACCTGGCCTTGTGCATTGACGATATACACGCCCGCCAGCTCGGCTTCTTCACCACCATCAAGCGCAAAAGCGGGCATCTGAATATCCTGGTACGGCGCGCGAAGCGTATGGCCTGTTCCTTTATAGAACCATTCGGGCTGTACGCCAGGGCCTCCTCCCGCCGGTTTGCCACCCTCCACCCCCCAATCGAAGATGCGTTGAGTGTCAGTGATGGTTTCCTCGCTACTACTCTTCTCGCTCTCTTTACCGTGCATCTTGTGGCGTGGCGCTGCGCTGCCCAGGTGCGTCAGCCCAGTACCGGTAAGCAGCAAGTGGGCGGGGTCCGGGTGCATAATAGGGGACAGCAACCGGCCAGCTTCGATCATTTCGTTGTAATCAAGCGTCTCGCCCATGACGGATGCCTCCACCACATCACTCAACGAGCGACCTTCGTTGGCCGCCAGAAGTGCCAGGTCATAAAGCGATGCCGAAAGCGGGTGCAGCGTTTCTCCTTTTACCTGGGCGGCAATGACAGCGCCATTTTCGGAGCGAATCTGAACAACATAGATATTATTTTGCATATGAACCTCAACGAATTAGCGCAAGCGATAGCCAGGGCACGTAAGTCACCAGCAGCAAGGCGATTAACAAGGTAAGAAAGAAAGGTGCCGACGATCGCAGAAACTGCATGGTTCCCAACTTGGCGATATTGCAGCTGACAAACATCAGCACGCCCAGCGGCGGGGTAATCTGGCCGATAAGAAGATTGAAGAGCATGATGATGCCGAAATGGACCAGATTGATATCCAGGGAATTCAGCAAAGGAATCAGAATGGGTACTAAAACGATAATGATCGCGATGGTCTCCATGAACATTCCAATCGCCAAAAGCGCGACATTCAATAGAAGAAGCACAGCCCAAGGGTTGTCTGTAAGCCCTGTGATCCAGCCAACAACCTCCTGAGGAGCCTGCAAAATACTCAATGACCATGCCAAAGGCGCCGAAGCGGCGATAATGATCAGAATGGATGCCGCCTCTCGCGCTGTTGAAACTAACAGCTCACCCATGTCACGCCAGCCTAGAGACTTGTATACGTACTTGCCCACTAAGAATGAGTACGCAACGGCGATAGCGGCCACCTCGGTGACGGTAAACACGCCAAGTCTGAATCCCACGATAATAATGATAGGCATCAACAAGGCCCAGGCGGCGGTCTTGGCGCTGGAATAGAGCCTTTGCTTGTTGAAGCGTTCATCCTTGGGGTACTGCTTGATAATACTGATCAGCGTAATCAGAAGCGTCAGGCAAAAAGCTATCAACAGCCCAGGAAGGATACCCGCAAGAAACAGATCGCCGATCGAGATATTAGCCTGCCACCCGTAGACCACCATCAAGATCGACGGCGGAATGATCGGTGAAAGCGTAGCGGAAGACGTGGTGAGCGCGACTGAAAACCCACGGTCGTAACCATGTTTTTCCATTTGCGGTACCATTACACGAGTCGTGGCCGCACAATCGGCAAGCGAGGAGCCGGATATACCCGCCATCAGCACGCTCGACAAGACGTTCACGTGGGCGAGACCTCCTCGCAAATGACCGACCAATGATCGACAAAAACCGAAAAGCCGCTCGCTGATGCCGCTTTTATTCATGATGCCCCCCGCCAGCATGAATAGCGGAATGGCCAGTAAGGGAAACGACTCGACACCCGAGGAAACGCGCTGAGCCAGAACATTCATGGGAATGTCTAGTGCAAGGATCGCAACAATCGACGCCCCCATCATGGCGACAGCAATCGGCATTCCCAATAAAATCAGCACAAATAGAAGTAGAACGATCGCGGCTAGCATAGTGAGAACCTATATTTCATCCAACGCTGACTCGAAGACCAGAAAGTCACGCTTGAGAAAGACGTTGACGAATATGTGTAAAAGCCCAATAAAAAAGGTGATCGGCATAGCGATCGAAAAATAGGCGAGTGAAATACCCAGCATGGGAGACGTATTACGAGAGACACTCAGGCAATAGAGGTAGCCTAGATAGGTCATGTAGCCAAGCGTTACCGCCACCAGAGCAAAGATGCACACTCTAATCAATGGCCTAGCTATCTCCGGAAGGAAGTAGATAATGGAGTCAACGGTAATATGCTTCTTCTCGGCAAACGCGATGCTGCTCCCGATGAACGTAAGCCACACGATCAAGAGCCTCGAGACGCTTTCACTCCAGACAAAAGGCGTTCCCAGCACATAACGAAAGAACACCCCTGCCACGAGTAATAAGGCCATCGCACCCAGTAGCGATCCAGCAACCCACTTTTCCACTGTTAGAAGCTGGGAATCAAGACGCAGTAACACTGATTTCATAGGAATGCCTTTAGAGTTTTCAGCCCTGTCTTCTTACGACAGGGCTGTAAGGAATCAGTCCTGCTGGCGGTAGCTGTCAATCGCATCCAATACGCGCTGCAAATGCTCTTCGCCCCAACGGCTTGTTAAATTGTCGTAGGCACTTTGTGCGGCTTGCTCGAAAGGCGCACGGTCGATATCTTCCACCACGTCGATTAGGCCGGAATCCTTCATGCTCTGAAGCATTTCCTCTTCACGCTCGCTCTGGATGGCGTAGTTTTCATCGGCCAGCTCGGCCATGACGTTTTTAAGCGCCTCTTGCTGATCACTATCAAGCGAGTTGAAGCGATTGCTGTTGATCAGAACCACTTGGCTTTGAAGCATGTGACGGCTCATGACAAGCTGGTCTTGAACCTCGAAGAACTTGCGTGCGTAGATAGTAGGAATAGGGTTTTCCTGGCCATCGACAGTGCCCTGCTGAAGCGCTAGATAAACCTCACTAAACGGAATGGGGGTTGCCGATGCGCCGAAGGCGTTGATCATTTCGACCCAAGCAGGAGATTCAGGCACGCGGATTTTCAAGCCTGTCATATCGTCAAGGGACTGTACGTCGGCTCCCTTGAAGGTAAAGTTGCGCCATCCCCAGTACCAGGATTTAGCCAGCGGCTGCAGACCGTATTGCTCATCCAGCTCTTCAAAAATCGGCTGGTAGGCGTCCCCTTCCAGAACATGGCGCGCCTCGTCCCAGCTTTGAAACATGAACGGCGCGTTCGATATTTCGAGGGCGGGCACCAGCGTGCTGGCGCCTGAATAACCGGGCACGACAATGTCCACCGACCCGTTGCTCGCCTGCTGAAGCAGCTGTACTTCAGACCCTAACTGCTCGCTTGGAAAGACCTGAATACTTATCTCACCGCCAGTACGCTCTTCGACCAGCTCAGGCAGTTTTGCGAACAACTCGTAGCTCGCCTCCCCCGGGTTGAAGGTATGGGCTAGCCGCAAGGTGGTGGCCGCGTTAACTGTAGACACTCCCCCCAGCACCCCGACAACGCACAGGGCCATTCCTGGAAAACACATATTTTTGGATAATGAAGGCATAGATCACTCCGTTTTTATTAAAAAATTAGCAAGCTTTGATATGGATAAATCGACTTGCTTGGTTGTTACGTGCTCAGTGCATGGAAGCAATCTAAAACAAATGAACATTGCATTCAATGACCATTATATAGGACGATAGTCTAATCGACGTGCACTGCCTGCTTGTTAAAGTGCATCCGTAATGATTGCTTTTAGCTTGCGCCTACCCCGTGCATTGAAAGCCTTAAAAAAACAGCTCGAGGTAAACGATGAATCTCATCAACTCTCCATCCGTTATTATTCATCTCAATTCGCGGGACAACGTAGGCGTTGCCTCAAAAGCCGTACCTAAAGGCATTCCGATCGATAAGAACGGCACACTCGCCCAGGAAAATATCGATGCGGGCCATAAAGTTGCGCTCACCCGTATCCATAAGGGCGAGGCCGTCTTCAAATATGGCCAGTTGATAGGGCTCGCCGCACGGAATATAGAGCCCGGCGAGCATGTGCATACCCACAACCTCACCATGATCGAGCTCGATTCGTCGCTGGACGATTTCAAGGCGCACCCGAGAACAGATACGGCCAGTCACGCCCGAACGTTTCAGGGCTTTCGGCGCTCAGACGGTGGCGTAGGCACACGTAACTACATCGGCATTCTTTCCACCGTCAACTGCTCCGCCACCGTTGCCAAAGCCGCAGCGGATGAACTAAACCAGTCCGGCGAGCTGGATAAAATGGGATTCGATGGCGTTGTAGCCATTACTCATGGCTCCGGTTGTGCCATGAATACCGACTCGGAAGGTTTCGACTTTCTCGAACGAGTCATTGCAGGCTATGCCCAGCACCCCAACTTCGCGTTTGTCCTGATCATTGGACTTGGCTGTGAAACCAACCAGGTCAAGACACTGGTCAAGAGAAAAGGGCTGGAGGATGCCTCTCGTCTGGCCTACTTCAACATTCAGGATGCCGGAGGGACCCGTAGCAGCATCAAGACAGCTTGCGGTCACATTCTGGAGATGGCCGCGCAGCACGGTCAACAAGAGCGCACACCCGCGTCTATCGAGCACCTGACTGTTGCTCTTCAGTGCGGGGGGTCAGATGGTTATTCGGGCATTACCGCGAACCCGGCGCTTGGCCATGCGGCGGACTTGATCGTGCAACACGGGGGTAGCGTCATACTCGCCGAAACTCCGGAAATTTATGGGGCTGAAAACCTGCTGATTGACCGAGCAATCAACGAGAACGTTGCGCAAAAACTGCTCGACCGTATCAGTTGGTGGAAACATTATACTGAGATAAACGGTGCCGAGTTGAACAACAATCCCTCCCCGGGCAACAAGGCCGGCGGGCTATCCACAATTCTTGAAAAATCGTTGGGGGCGGTTGCCAAGGGCGGCACATCGAGCCTCAACGATGTCCTGCTATACGCAGAAAAGATTTCAACTCGCGGGTTCAACTTCATGGACAGCCCCGGGTACGATCCCATTTCCGTGACAGGCCAAATAGCCTCGGGATCCAACGTGGTCTGCTTTACCACAGGACGGGGCTCGGTATCGGGTTTCAAGCCCGCACCTTGTCTCAAGATGGCAACCAATACCGCCATGTATGAGAAAATGCACGAAGACATGGATATAAACTGTGGCGTGATCGTTGATGGCACCGACAGCGTGGAAAGCGTTGGCGAGCAAATTTTCGAGCGTATCATCACCATTGCCTCGGGCGACATGAGTGCCAGCGAGTCGCTTGGTTACGGTAACAACGAGTTCGTCCCCTGGCTGGTAGGCGCCGTCACCTGATCATTAACGAGAGCAATTGACTGACTATGATAAATGGTTATCCATGACAAGAACGCTGCGCGACCAACTGTATACAGCGCTCAAGCAAAGTATCGTTGAAAAGCGACTCGAACCTGGGCTAGTGCTTCTTGAGGGCAACATTGCAACTCTTTTTGACATTAGCCGATCACCTGTGCGGCAAACGCTGAGCCAACTGCATAAGGAGCGGTATATTTGCCGCTTCGAGGGACGCGGCTATCTCGTCGGCGCATCGACGAGCGAGATAGTGCGGCGCTCACTTAGCGAGCGTGATTTTAAGCAGTTAGGCTACGCGCCCAAGGTTGATCGCACCGTGTCCTGGCGGGCGCATATCGACAGCGTGGAACACGATGTCGTTCTATGCTCGATCAAGGGAGCTTTTGAACTCAATGAACTCCAGCTCTCCAAGTCACTGAATGTCAGCCGAACGGTCACCCACCAGATTCTTCTCTACCTGCAGTCAATCGGCTTGGTCGAGAAGACGAAATATAATAGCTGGGGCGTGGTACCGCTGGATGATCAGCGACTGCACAACCTTTATGAAGCGCGCCGCCAGCTTGAGCCCTACATGATCGAACGTGCCGCTGCGCATATACCTGAAAGCACGATTGATGGCTATATCGCCAAGCTCGAGCATGCAGCCCAAAGCTACCCCGACATAGAGAGCGAGCTGCTGGATGAGTTGGAGAATGACCTTCACCATAGTGCGGTGAGCCTAGGTGATAACCAAGAGGTCATGAACATGCTACGGCGTACGCATCCTATTTTGCTGGTCAGCAAGCACCTGCTCGGCCGGGTACTCAAGCTCCCCGACCAGGACCCCTTCTTCGACGAGCACTTGTGGATATTCGAAAAAGTGCGTCAGCAGCAACCTTTGCAAGCGAGTAAGGCACTGGCGAGCCACCTAGAACACTCGGAGTCCAAGGTGCTTGGCCGGCTGATCAATTTTCGAGAGTCGGGGGATATCGACATACCGCTTTATTTACGCTAATAACTCAGCTGGCATCGGCAGCTGAGTATACGGAAAGCCTTGACGGCCCAAAACGATAGAGGAACTAATAATGACAACTTCACGGTCTATCGGCTTTATTGGCACAGGCATTATGGGTGCCCCTATGGCCGGGCGCTTGGCCAAAGCAGGCCACCAGGTGCGTGCCTGGAACCGAACAAAAAGCAAGGCCGACAGCCTGGAAAGGTTGGGTGTCGAGACAGTGGAAAAGCCTGAACAGGCAGTCACCGAAAGCGACGTTGTGATCGTTATGCTCAGCTCAGGGCCGGTATGCGATGAACTGCTGTTAGGTGCAGGCGGCCTGCTCAACGCCATGCAGCCCGGCGCCACCCTGATCGTCATGAGCTCCATCCCGGTCGAGACGGCACGCCACCAAGCTGAAGAGGCCGCAACGTATCAGATCCACTATTTGGACGCGCCGGTATCCGGCGGTGAGCAGGGCGCAATTGATGGCACCCTGGCCATCATGGCGGGCGGGGACTCCGCAAGCTTTAAAGCTGTTGAGCCTATCCTCTTGTCGCTCGGCAGGCCGGTACATGTTGGTCCAGCGGGTAGCGGTGAGCTGGTCAAGCTTGCCAATCAGATGATCGTGGCCAACAGCATTGCTACCGTGGCCGAAGCCATATTACTGGCAGAGCAAGGGGGAGCTGACCCTGCGCAGATGCTGAATGCGCTGGAAGGCGGCTTTGCCGACTCGACCATTCTGCGTATCCACGGCCAGCGCATGATCAAGGAGGATTTCACCCCCGGCGGACCAGCGAAATGGCAATTGAAAGACACCCAGACCGCCATGGCCTTAGCCCAAGAATTGCAGCTTAAGCTACCCGTATCCTCGTTGGTCAACGGGCTTTATGAAGCGCTTATCACCCAGGGAGAGGGTGACCTTGACCATAGCGCCCTGATACGCCAGCTAAGACGCCACAATCAATAATCGTTCGCCCACCCATAACGCCGGGAAAATAAACACAATGAGCCAACATTACGATGTCCAGGAAATAACGCGATTCAGCACTGCCTTACTTGTAGCCGCAGGGCTTGATGATGATAAAGCCAATGCCGTTGCTGAGATACTTGTTGAAGGCGACCTGATGGGGCATACCACTCACGGGCTGCAACTCCTTGCGCCTTATCTTGAGGAAATTCAGTCAGGTCGCATGCCGGTCACCGGCGAGTATGACCTTATTTCCGAACGTGCCGCCGTACAGACCTGGGATGGTCGTTACCTGCCCGGGCCGTGGCTGATCCTCAAAGCCATGGAAGCCGCTGAGGCCATGGCGCGTTCCTGCGGTACCGGCACGGTGGTGATTCGCCGCTCGAATCATATTGCCTGCTTGGCTGCCTACCTAAAGCGTGCCACCGATCAAGACCTTGTGGTGGTGATCGAATCATCCGACCCTGCAACTAAATCCGTTGCCCCCTATGGCGGATTAGAGGCGACCCATACGCCCAATCCTATCGCCGTGGGCTATCCGACTGATTCAGGGCCTGTGCTTTTGGATGTCAGCACATCCATTACCACCAATGGCATGGTGGGGCGGCTTAATAAGCAAAATAGCCGCTTGCCTTACCCGTGGCTTAAAGACAACCAGGGCCAGGCGACCGATCGTCCTGAGGTACTTTTCGAGGAACCCAAAGGCAGCATTATGCCCATCGGCGGGCTAGACCACGGCCACAAGGGCTACGCACTCGGGCTTATGGTGGAAGCCTTGACGTCTGGCCTGGCTGGGTTTGGGCGCGTCCAGGCGCCTTCGCAGTGGGGTGCATCAGTCATGGTTCAGGTGCTGGACCCGGAAGCTTTTGGTGGACTTGAAGCGTTCAAGCGTGAAACCGGCGCGCTGGCCGATGCGTGCCGTAACAACCCCGTTGCCGAAGGCAGCCCTCAGGTACGCATTCCTGGAGAGCGTGGACTTGACCTTCACAAGCGCTACTCACAACAAGGCGTTCCGCTTCCTGAGGGCGTTCCCGAGGCGCTTCACGGTTGGTCAGAGCGTTTAGGCATTGCTTTCCCTCAGGCACGCAAATAACTGCTTTCTGCTTAAGTTCAGGTTCAGGTTCAGGTTCAGACAAGTGAACGTTATCTAGGATGTCATCAAATAACTGACCGGAGGTCATCATGAAACAGGAACGTATCGGATTCATCGGGCTCGGCTTAATGGGCAAGGAAATGGCCCGCAATATAGTGCGTAACGGCTATCCACTAAGCGTTATGGCTAATCGCAATCGTGCGCCGTTAGAAGTGCTCTCTGCTGAGGGTGCAGTTGAAGTCGCTAGCGCCGCCGAGATGGCCAAAACCAGCGATATTGTGTTTATCTGTGTCAAAACCTCCGAACAGGTTAGCGAGATTGTCACCGGGGCCGATGGCTTAATGGCCGGCGCTCATGAAGGGCTGATTATAGTCGACTGCTCTACCGCCCATCCTGAATCGACCGAGCGCCTTGCTGAAAACGTCGCGGAGCAGGGAGTCACACTGGTTGATGCACCGTTAGCTCGCACGCCGCGCGAAGCCCGCGAGGGGCGGCTCAACGTCATGCTGGGGGGCGATGCCTCAACGGTTACGCGCATTACGCCGGTCATCGAAAGCTTCGCCGAGAATATCTTTCATGTGGGTGCCGTCGGGTCAGCGCATAAGCTGAAGCTGATTAATAACTTTCTGTCGCTGGGTGCGGCGGCACTGGTTAGCGAAGCCGCGACCATGGCTGCCGGAATGGATGTTCCGCAGGATAAGCTGCTGGAAATCTGTTCTCAGGGCGGCGCTAACAGCGCCATGCTGGCTCCGGTTATGGAGTGGGTGCTGCAAAAAGAGTGTACAAAACTGCAATTCAGTCTTGTGAATGCAGAAAAGGACATGCGCTACCTGTCTGAAACATTAAGCGATTACCGGCTAACATCCAATATGCTTCCCCCTCTGTGCGAGCTTCTAACGCGGGCTCGAAATGACGTGGGGGAAGAGAGCTTTGTTCCCCAAGCTTACGACAGCTGTATGCAGCGTAATGGTATGGCCTCAGACGGCAACAAGCACTGAGATAGGCTACCTCACTATCGCGGCTTAACTTTCCACCGCGATTTGGCAGCGTTCACTCCACAAACGCGTCGGTAGCCTCGCGGTGGCCATATAAAAACGCGTCAGCCACTTGGCGTAGTGGCGCCACATCCACGTCACTACGCCCGCTGGCGACAAGCTCAACAAAGTGGTTATAAAGGCCTGCATACTCGCGTTCCTCCTCATCCACTATCAGCTCGTCGTTAATCAGCAGGCGCCGTCCGCCCTGGGTCAGGCTCAAACGACCGTTATCCGCATTGATGTGAATATCCCAAGTTTGTGGGCCGGTTTGGCGAAAATCAAAGGTCGCCTCAATCACGGCGCCACCTGGATCGGTAAAAGCCAGTTCAGCGGCAATCGGCGTCTGGCAATTAGTCGGTATCCATAACTGTGCCTGGCGCAGGAAAAACGCCTGGGGAAGAATGCTGGTGACGATTGAAAGTGCGTTGATACCTGGATCAAACACCCCCATCCCGCCCGGCTGCCATATCCATGCCTGGCCTGGGTGCCATACCCGTACGTCTTCTTTCCATTCGATCTCAACGCGATGAATCTGGCGCGCTGACAGCCACTGCTTGGCTTTTGCAACACCGGGGGCAAAGCGTGAGTGCCAGGCGGCAAACAGGCTAACGCCCTGCTCGGTAGCCAGTGAAATCAAGCTTTCCACTTCACTGAGCGTGGCCCCGGGCGGCTTTTCTAGCAGCACGTGCTTGCCACGCAGCAACGCCAGACGCGCCTGAGAGTAACGCAGGTGCGTCGGCGTACAAATCGCGACGGCGGTGACTTCAGGGTGGGCGTCAAGCATCGCGCCCAGGTCTTGATAGGCGGGGACATCCGGTAACGCAGCGTAAGGGTCTGCCGTGGCAACAAGTTGGCAATGCGGGATGGTGGCTATCGCCGGGAGGTGCTGGTCGTGAACGATTTTGCCCACACCCACTAAACCGAGGTTGAAGTCAGACATATACTTGCCTTTGTTTTAATGTAAGAGCTTAACGAAAAATGAATTCAGAAAGCAGTGTGGGGTAGCTCAACGCTGCGCCCTAATGAGCTGACGCTATGCTCAAGCCCTAGCGCTTCTGCCGTGCCCGCCAATACCGCCTGAGCTGCCAGAAACGCCTCGCGGGGACGGCGCAGCCGAATGCTCTCCATCAGCTGGCGATGACGTTCCAGGCTCTCTTCCGGATCAGAGGCACTTTCATTCGACATCGAGACCAGCAGGTAGATCGAGGGCCGCAGGATATGCGACAGCTGCGCCCAGACGATATTGTGGGTCGCCTTGAAGATCGCCTCGTGGAAGGCAATATCACACTCGCTGTGTAAACGCCGCTCTTCTTGGCAAGTCGCGTTGCGCAGGTTCTGGCCCAGCCCTTCAAAGGCCTCTTCGATGGCCACTAAATCTCGTGCCTTGGCGCGCTTGGCGGCAGTCATCGCCACATAGGGCTCAACATCCAGGCGAAATGCGAGGATTTCGCGCTGAATATCGGGATTGGGCGCTGCATAGCGGGTCAGCCAGTCGGTCACCTGCACATCGAGAATATGCCACTCTGAGTACTCACGCACCTTGGAGCCGTGGCCTGAGATACGCTCGATAATGCCCGCCTCCACCAGTTGGCGCAGATCGCTACGCACCGCCGAACGGTTAAGCGCAAAGCGTTCGCATAGATCCAGCTCACGTGGCACAAAATCGCCAGGGCGATACCGCCCGCCGAAGATTTCCTCGGCAAGGTATTCAGCGATACTGGGACGAGCCAACGGCTTACTGAGAGATGATGTCACTGCGATAAGACCCTATTTCAATTCCAGCCAATCATAACGTACTTGATCGGTCTACGGTGACGGGTGGCGTTGTTTCAGCGACGGCTATAGCTTCAAGCCCGGCGCGATGCCTAAGCTCCAACCGCCTTTCATAAAGACCTTTAGCGCTTAGCGTGCCAAGCACCAGGGCGCCGCCCACCATGGCGACAGGTGCAGGCTGTTCAGCCAGAATCCACCAGGCCAACAGCGTGCCCACTACGACTTCCAGCAACAGCAGCAAGCCGACTTCAGCGGAAGGCAGATACAACGGACCGCGCTGTAACAGCGTGACACCGCAAGGCACAATGAACAGGCAAAGCAACACCACCACGGCAAGCTGGTTCGTGGCGGGTAAGGACGGCTCGCTCCCCGCCAACCAGAAAAGCCCTGCCGCGCTTCCCACGATAAGGCCGTTGAATACCAGCATGGGGCTCATATCCACACCCGGCCGCGTACGGCAGAGGGTAAAGTTAATCGCCAGGGTCGTCGCCGTTACCAAGGCGAAAGCGTTGCCAACCCAAGAGCCTGCGCCTGAGTCATCTAGCGCAATCATGGCAACACCCGCCATGCACAAACAGATCGCAAGCCAAGTACGTCGGGGCAAGCGCTCCTTGAGAATGAACCAGGAGAGCACCGCGGCGATCAGCGGCGCGCTGGCCAATATCATCAACACGTTGCCTGCTTTGGTGTACTGATTGCCAAGCACAAAACCGCAGGTTGTCAGGCTGAACAGTAGCGCCACGGCGATACCGGTCCAACCACAGCGACGATAGGCCGCCAACGTACCGCGGCCATAACGCGCCAGGGCGATTAGCAAAAAACCCAGCGCGGAGAGAAAGCCACGCCACATGAGTATCTCGGCATCGGGCAGGTCGGCTACCTTGATCAGCAAGGCATCCGGCGCCATGATCATCGCGCCGCCACCGGTCAACAGCAGCCCCTGCTGGCGATGCGACAGGGCGCTAAAGCGGCTCATGCTAGTGATTGTCTCTGGGCGGATGCTGGCGGGCCACATCACGATACTTGGGCGCAGATGCCAAGGTCATGCCGCGATCCAGCGGCTCGACCATGCTGCGCTGAATCTCCTGCCAAGGGGTCTGGTGACCCGGGTAACGGTAGCCGCCCTGCTGAGTCAAACGCTCGCGGCGGGCCTCCAGCTCACCCGCGTCAATCAGCAGCTGAACCTCGCCACGTTTGAGATCAACCCGTAGCCGATCACCGCTTTCAAGCAGCGCCAGCCCGCCCCCCGTTGCCGCTTCCGGAGACGCGTTCAAAATCGACGGTGAGCCCGATGTGCCCGACTGACGTCCATCGCCCAGGCACGGCAGCGACTCAATGCCCTGTTTGATCAGCGCCTCGGGAGGCTGCATATTGACCACTTCCGCGCCGCCGGGATGGCCCACCGGGCCAGCGCCACGCATCACTAAAATGGTGCGGGCGTCGATATCCAGCGTCGGGTCATCGATACGCGAGTGGTAATCTTCCGAGCCATCAAACACCACCACTTTGCCTTCAAACGCCTCAGGATCGCTTGGGTCATTCAAAAAGCGCTCACGGAAATCCCTTGAAATAACGCTGGTTTTCATCAGTGCGGAGTCGAACAGATTGCCCTTGAGATTGAGAAACCCCGCATGCGCCACCAACGGGTCGTCGTAGTGACAGATCACGTTAGTATCCTGGGTTTCCCGGCCCTGCAGATTATCGCCCAGAGAGCGGCCATTCACCGTCAGCGCATCGCCGTGCAGCTTGCCGGCCCCCTGAAGTTCATGGAGGATCGCGGGTACGCCGCCCGCGCGGTGAAACTCTTCACACAGAAAAGCGCCAGCGGGCATCACGTTGGCCAGCAGCGGAATTTCATGACCCAGGCGCTGCCAGTCGTCGTTATTCAGCTCAACACCCGCGTGGCGGGCAATGGCGTTGATATGTACCGGCGCATTGGAGGATCCACCCATCGCCGAGCAGGCCACGATGGCGTTCTCAAATGCTTCGCGGGTCAGAATATCCAGCGGGCGCAGGTCTTCCCAGACCATATCGACAATGCGCACGCCAGTGCCATAGGCCACCATCGCGCGCTCTTTATAGGGCGCGGGGATGACCGCCGAGCCCGGCAGGCTCATGCCCAACACCTCAGCCATGGAATTCATGGTGGACGCCGTGCCCATGGTATTGCAGTGGCCAATGGAGGGCGCTGAGTCGCTGGCGCGGGAAAGGAATTCTGCATAATCGATATCCCCTGCCGCCAGGCGCTTGCGTAGCTCCCAGATAATTGTCCCCGAGCCGACCCGCTCGGCGCCCCGCCAACCGTTGAGCATCGGCCCACCGGACAGCACAATGGCGGGGATATTCACCGTTGCCGCGGCCATCAATGCAGCAGGGGTAGTTTTATCACAGCCCGTGGTTAGCACCACGCCGTCCAACGGATAGCCATGGAGCACTTCCACCAGACCCAGGTAAGCGAGGTTGCGATCCAGCGCCGCGGTAGGCCGACGTACATTTTCATGAATAGGATGCATGGGAAATTCAAACGGCACGCCACCCGCCGCGCGGATGCCATCCTTAACCCGCTTAACCAGGTCAATATGGTGACGGTTGCACGGGGTTAAATCAGACCCCGACTGGCAGATGCCAATAATCGGTTTACCGCTGGTCAACTCATCCAAGGTAATGCCGTAATTGAGATAACGCTCAACGCACAGCGCCGTGGTGCCGGGATGGTCAGGGTTATCGAACCAGTAGCGTGAACGCAGCTGCTCAGGGGTTATTCGATGAGGGTTGGCCATAGCTACACTCCACGCCTAAAGTAAAGATAAACGTCAGTAGGCGTGCCTAAGCCACCCAACAGCCCTACTAACATTCTCAATTAAATAATCTCCTTTAAACATAAGGAGAGGGTTGCCATGACGGTACGCGTTCTCTGCCGAATCGTCGATACATACAAAAGTATATGTTGAACATATGCTCAAAACGTTAGACATTCAGTGCAGGGCTGCGGCGCTTACCTCATTAGAGAAGTGCCGCACAAACATAACAACAACCACGTTGCAGCTCGCTTGCAAGATGCTCTTAGCGAAGCGGTCTGCAGTACGCCAGGAGAGTGATAACGATGCATTATCTTTGGAAGCGCACCCTGTTAATGACCGGTGCTACGCTGCTTAGCTCAGGTATGGCTTACGCACAAACACCCGATCTTTCTGACCCGCCCGAGATCGAAGGCGGCGTCGTAGGCGATCACGGCAGCGTGACCCTACGCATGGGGCTTGGCCTGGCTGAAAGCTCGCCTCAGTACATCTCCAGCCAATATTTTGCGGATATTCTCGACCAGCGCAGCGAAGGAAGAATCAGCGTCAACATCTTCCCCAACAGCCAGCTTGGTGATGACGTGCAGATGATGGAAATGCTCCAGACCGGCACGCTGGACATGACCTACCCATCGTCCTCCCCCGCTACCGGCTACGTTGAAGAGCTATCAGTTTTCGATCTACCGTTCCTGCTCCCTACTCGTGAAGCCGCTATCGAGGCCATGCGTAGCGACGCCGCTCAAGAGATGCTCGACGCGTTTGATGGCACTGGCATCAAGGCGCTGGCCTTTGCTGAAAACGGCTTCCGTCAGCTTTCCAATAGCGCACGCGAAGTTTCATCGCCGGAGGATGTAGCTGGTATGGACGTTCGCGGTCTTTCCGTACGCACCATGGAAAACCCCGTTCACCTGGCTATCTGGCAGGCACTCGGCGCCAACCCGACACCGATGGCCTTCGGTGAGCTGTTTTCAGCCATGGAGCAGGGCGTTGTCGATGGCCAGGAAAATCCCTGGAGCACCATCCTGACGTCCAATTTCTATGAAGTGCAGGATTACGGCTCCGAAACACGCCACGTTTATACCCCCTTTATCAAGATGATCTCCCAGCGCACCTGGGACCGCCTCGATCCTGAATATCAGGAGCTGGTCCAGGAGGCCGCTCTGCAGGCCGCCGATTATGAAATCCAACTCTCGTCTGAATACGATGATTGGGCACGCGACCAGCTTGAAGAGCGTGGTATGCAAATTACCCGTCTTAATGACGAGCAGATAGCCGCTTTCCAGGAAGCCGTACAGCCCGTTTATGACGAGTGGGCACCGCGTATTGGTGAAGACTTAGTGGCAGAGTTCCAGCGGCTCGCCGGATCGACAGCAGCCCAATAGGTATCCGCTGATACTTCGGATTGCTCTCGTGCGCATTTTCCACGATTAGACCATGCAAGAGGCAAACGCCTCTTGCATGGTTGTTACCTGTCTTTTCGGAGAGCTCATGGACACACCTGATACTCCCATTCCGGATACCGCTGCCTTCTTCGACGACCCCCAGCGCGAGCCGCTGGAGATCGATACCGGGCAGCGCCGCGGTCCTGCGCTGTTTCGTTGGTTGACACTGGCGATGGAGCACGCGATTGCGGCTCTGCTGGTAGCGCTCATTGTCTCGGTGTCTGCCAACGTGTTGGGCCGCGCCGTATTGAATCACTCGCTGCCCTGGGCCGATGAGCTGGCACGTATGCTGTTTATCTGGCTGATTTTCCTGGGCGCCGCGGCGGCCTTTGCCCGCTACGAGCATATTGCGGTGGATATTTTAGTGCGCAGGTTAAAACCGCGCGCCGCCCATGCGCTGTATCTGTTTCAGCATCTGGTGATCACCGCGTTGATGGGGGTCATCGTCTGGGGCGGGTTTCTGGTGATGTCGCGTGCCTCCGGGCGTACCGCGATTCTTGGCGTGCCATGGAATATCGTCAATGTTTCGCTGGTCCTTTGCGCTGCCTTTATTGCCGCCGTAGCTATCTGGCGCGCCTGGCAAAGCATTTTGCAGATACGCTCGCCGAACGTCATGCCCACTGCTGATGGAGAACGTTAGACCATGCTATGGATTTTTCTAGGCATTCTGTTCGCCTCGCTGGCCCTGGGCTTACCCATTGCCTTTGGCTTAGGCGTTGCGGCCGTGGTGATGGCGCTACTTTCGGATATACCTCTGTCCATCATGATTGAGCAGTCAATCCGTGGGGTAAACAGCTTTCCCCTGTTGGCCATACCGTTCTTTATTTTGGTAGGCGAAGTAATGAGCAACGGCGGCATCGCCCGCCGCTTAATGGAGCTTGCCGGGGCTTTGGTCGGTTTTGTACGCGGGGGGTTGGGCCAGGTCGCGATTACTGGATCAATGTTCTTTGGCGGTATTAGTGGTTCTGCCGTGGCCGATACGGCCGCGACCGGCGCGATGATGATCCCTTCCATGACCAAGCAGGGCTACACCGCTCCGCAAGCCACAGCGATCAATACTGTCTCCTCGGTCATCGGCATTATTATTCCGCCCTCTATACCTCTTATTTTATTCGGCATTGTGACTGAAACCTCGATTAGCCGCCTGTTTATCGCCGGTATCGTGCCGGGGATATTAATTGGCTTTGGGCTAATGGCCACGACCTTCATCATGGCCACCATCGGCCATGCCGGGCAGACCCGCAAGTTCCGTTTCGACGTGCTGTGGCAAGCGTTCAAGGCAGCGTGGCTTGCCCTGGTGCTGCCGGTGATCGTCATCGGCGGGATTATCGGAGGCGTATTTACCGCCACTGAGGCCGCCGTTGCTGCGCTGCTCTACTCGCTGTTTATCTCGCTGGTGATCTACCGCGAATTCCACATTCGCGAGCTGTGGGGCATGTTGATTCGCACCGCCCGCTTGACCGGGATGGTGTTACTTCTGCTGGCCTTTGCCACCGTCATCGCTTGGTTTCTGACTATCAATATGGTGCCGCAAACGCTGGTTACCCAGGTTCAGGCAATCACCCAGGATCCTTTCCTGCTGCTATTGATCGTTGCGGGCTTGCTGCTGCTCGTGGGGTTCGTGATGGATTTAACCCCCGCCATGGTAATCATGGCGCCGATGCTGACCCCTATCGTCACCTCGGTAGGCGTTGATCCGGTCTACTTCGGCGTACTCATGGCATTCATTCTGGGTATTGGTCTTTTAACCCCGCCGGTGGGCACGTGCCTTTACGTTGGCTGTGGGGTTGGCAAGGTTTCCATGGAGCAATTGGTGAAAGCCATGCTGCCCTACTACGTTGCCCTACTGGTGGTACTGGTTATCTTGATTGCCTTCCCCGGCATTGTGACGTGGCTACCGGATCTCACCGCAGTGCGCGGCAACTAATCACCGACATTATATAAGGAAATCACATGCGCTTGATTCAGTACCTCGACCGGAACCAAGTTCAGGTCGCTCTGGTAGAGGATGCCCAGACCGTACGCCCAATTACGATCGAAGGCGGCGCCTACGCATTGGCCAAGGCCGCTATCGCCGCTGGGGAGTCGCTTGAGCAAGCCATTAAATCACGGCTTAGCGACGCTCAGGTTGATTATCAAGCGTTGATCGACGAACAACGTCTGCTACCGCCGCTCACTCATCCCGATCCCGCCCACTGCCTGGTGACCGGCACCGGGCTTACCCACTTGGGCAGCGCCGATACGCGCTCCGCCATGCATGCCAAAACCCAAGTAGCGGAGGAGGAACTGACGGATTCAATGCGCATGTTCAAACTCGGTGTCGAAGGCGGAAAGCCTGCTGATAACGCCGAAGGGTCGCAGCCGGAATGGTTCTACAAAGGCGATGGCGACTGCATCGTTGCGCCGGAAGCAGAAATGCCCTCCCCTGGTTTCGCCCAGGATGCAGGTGAAGAACCTGAGCTTGCCGGGCTCTATATTGTCGCTGATGATGGCACGCCGTGGCGGATCGGCTACGCTGTAGGTAATGAGTTTTCCGACCACGTTACCGAGCGCTTTAACTATCTGTGGCTGGCGCATTCCAAGCTGCGTGCTTGCAGCATCGGGCCTGAACTGCTGATCGGCGAGCTTCCCGCCCACCTCGAAGGCACCAGCCGCATCGTGCGCGATGGCCAAACGCTGTGGGAAAAGCCGTTTTTAACCGGTGAAGCCAATATGGCCCACAGCCTCGCCAACCTTGAGTACCACCATTTCAAATATCCCGGCTTCCGCCGCCCAGGCGATATCCACGTTCACTTCTTCGGCACCGCTACGCTTAGCTTTGCCGACCAGATCCAAACCCGCAATGGCGACCGCTTCGAGATTACGCTTAACGACTTTGGCCGCCCGCTACGTAACACGCTACGTATGCCAACCAATCACAAGCACGAGAAAACCACCATCAACGCGCTTTAACAGGAGGCTACATGACACTGCAAGGCACACTGCTTATCGGCCAACAGGCCGTCACCGGTTCTCAAGCCGATATTGTTGCCGTCAACCCCGCCACCGGCGAAACGCTGCCGCCGCGCTATCCCGGTGGCAGCCGCGCTGAGGTTGAGAAAGCCTGCCAGCTTGCCGAGACGGCATTCAACCAGTACCGCGAAACGTCCCTTGAAGCGCGCGCTCACTTCCTGGAAACCATTGCCGATGAGATTGAGGCCATTGGTGCTGATTTGACTCAGCGAGGTGTGGCGGAAACCGGCCTGCCTGAAGCACGCCTTGAAGGCGAGCGTGGCCGGACCTGCGGCCAGCTACGACTGTTCGCCTCGGTGGTACGCGCAGGCGAATGGCTGGATTTACGCTTTGATCCGGCGCAGCCTGAGCGCCAGCCCATGCCGCGTGCCGATTTACGCCAGCGCCATATTCCTCTCGGCCCCGTGGCCGTATTTGGCGCCAGCAACTTCCCGCTGGCCTTCAGCGTTGCCGGGGGCGATACCGCCTCGGCACTCGCGGCGGGCTGTCCGGTAGTGGTCAAGGGGCATTCTGCCCACCCCGGTACTTCTGAGCTGGTAGGACGCGCGATTCAACGCGCCGCGGCCAAGTGCAAAATGCCAGAAGGGGTCTTTTCGCTGCTGTTCGGTTCAGGCCGTGATATTGGCCAGGCGCTTGTCTCGGACCCGCGTATTAAAGCGGTCGGCTTTACCGGCTCGCGTAGCGGCGGCATGGCCTTGATGGCGACGGCTCAAGCCCGCCCCGAGCCGATTCCCGTTTATGCAGAGATGAGCAGCATTAATCCGGTATTCCTGTTCCCCGAGGCACTGAAAGCCCGTGGTGCGAAAATTGCCGAAGGCTTTGTGGCCTCGCTGAATATGGGCGCAGGCCAGTTCTGCACCAACCCAGGCTTGGTGATTGGTCTTAAAGGTGCCGATCTGGATGCGTTTGTTACTGCGGCTGGAGAAGCGGTTAAAGCCAGCGGCGCCCAAACGATGCTGACGCCCGGCATTCATGAAGCGTACCAAAGTGGCGTATCCGCCCTTTCGGGCCAGCCAAGCGTGAAGGAAGTGGCGCGCGGCCAGGCAGGCAGCGGCCCGCATAGCTGTCAACCAGGCCTGTTTGTGGCTAGCGCCCAGGATTTTCTGACCGACGACGCCCTACAAGGCGAAATTTTTGGCGCGGCCTCGCTGGTCATTGAGTGCGCCGACGCGCAGGAGATGCAGCGTGTCGCAGAGCAGATCGAAGGCCAGTTGACCATTACCCTGCAAATGGACGATAGCGACCTGGAGGCCGCCAAGGCGTTGCTGCCGACACTCGAACAGCGCGCCGGCCGCCTACTGGCCAATGGCTGGCCTACCGGGGTTGAAGTGGGTCACGCCATGGTGCATGGCGGGCCTTTCCCGGCAACGTCTGATAGCCGCACTACGTCCGTCGGCAGCGCTGCGATTTATCGCTTCCTGCGCCCAGTGTGCTATCAGGACCTGCCTGCTGGCTTACTGCCTGAAGCATTGCGCGACGATAACCCGTTTAACGTTTCGCGACTGGTCGATGGCAAGCGAGAGGGCTAGCCCCGACAACGCTAAGAAGCATCCGATAGGCGTTTTTTAAGCTGCCTATAGGTGCCGTAGTGACGGTCGAGGTGGCGCCGCATGGCCGCCTCGGCCGCATCGGGGTCGCGGGACTCGATAGCTTCGATGATTTCAGTATGAGCAGCAGTGGCCGCCTTATCCTCATCCTTTTGCTGTAATACCAACGCGCGTCGATCATCTAGCCATTCAGAAAGCGCCACGTGAATAGCATCAAAGATCGGGTTACGGCCAATACTCGCCAATACGCCATGAAAGTCGTTATCGGAGCGCTTGAAACGAGCCTCATCACCAATAGCATCACAGTTGGCTGACAGCGCATCGCGCAATCGCGCTAAATCCTCATCGCTTGCGTGGCGCGCAGCATGTCGCGCCAGCGATATCTCGAACATCGCCCGCGCTTCCTGAAAATACTGCTGCCCATCAGGCTTGGAAAGCAATTGTCGGGTAACGCCAGAAAGCCTCGCCATGACGGCTTCGGCGGTAGGTCGGATCACCCTGGCACGCGTACCGCTGTTGATCGCGATTAGCCCAAGCTGCTGCAAATGGAACAGCGCTTCACGCACGGCGGGCCTGCCCACACCAAACTGCTCCATCAATTCCCGTTCTGAAGGCAATTGATCATTTTCGCTTAGCCGCCCCTCAAGAATCTCCGCCTCGAGCTGTTCGGCGACCTGCTCAGACAGCGTTTTACGCTCGATCCGGTATCTGCTCATAGGCAGTTACTCCTGGTTAACCTGGAATTCACCGCCACTTTACTGCATTTCCCGTTGCGATCCTTCAACTGTACCTTCAATCGAGTCGAGATAGCGGCGCTAGCTGGTACTGCTTGGCGATCTCTGCATAGGCCGACTGATTGGCAGAATCCAGTGGAATGCCGTCTGCATCGCGCTGCGCCTGACAGCGCCATTCACGATCACCTGGCGCCATTACCCGCGCGTCTGGTGTAGCAGGCTGGGCCCGGAGATCCGCTAAATATTCAGCCAGCCCGCGTGCAAAAGTGCCTTCTTCCACAAACGCATCGGGTTTCATCGCTAAAAAGAAATGCCCTACGCCCCGTGGCGTCGACATATCCGGCCCGACCATGGGTAAAAGTTTGAAGCCGTGCTGCATTCCCGAGAGCATCGAACTAAGTATCTCGACCATGCCACCCAGCCCTGCGCCTTTAAACCCAAAGCTACTGCCTCCTAACGGTAGCAATGCGGCAACCTCGCCAGGTACGCGGCTCACTTTACCTTCAGCATTAGCAGCAACCTGGTCCGGCAGCTCGCGACCAATCGCCCCGAACTGCCGCACGCGATTCCAGGGAATCGAGCTGGTCGCCATATCCAACAGGTACGGTGCGCTTCCTGCCACCGGTGCCGCAAAGGCGATGGGGTTAGTACCGTGAAAGGGTTTGGCTCCGTCATGGAGCAGCACGAACGGATCCGAGTTACAGAACGCCATGCCCAGGAAGCCCTTTTCGGCCGCCGCCAACGCATAGCACCCCGCTGCGCCAAAGTGCGATGAGTTTCCAACCGCCACAGCCCCCATTCCCACTTCCCCGGCCATCGCCATAGCATGCTCGATGGCGGTGTAACCTGCCAGGTGGCCTAGCCCATCATCGGCATCTAAAAAGCCCGTTGCCGCCAAGCGCTGGTGAAACACCATGTCAGGCGCGCCGTTGATACGTCCACCTTCAAGTGCCTGTAAATAATGCGGCAATAGACGCAGCCCATGGCTATCGGTGCCCATCCGTGAAGCGGTTACCAACGCGCGGCTCACGGCATCGGCAGATGCTTGATTGGCACCGGCTGCGGCAAGGGCCGCTTGCATAAAGCGCGTTAAATCCTCACGGGTAACGCGAAAATCCAATGACGTATCGGTCATCAAACAATACTCCAAAGCTTAATATTGTTGTTAACGGCTAATCAGCCGGTCGTGCTCAACGGTATATCAGCGTGGGAAGCCACATGGAAATAGCCGGAATAAAGGTCACTAATAACAAGCAGATCACCAGGGGAATCAGAAACGGAATGGTTCCTCGCATGCAGCGCTCAAAGCTGACATTGGATACTCGGGAAAGTACGTAGAGCACCATGCCCACCGGTGGCGTCAACAGACCAATCATCAGGTTGAGCACCATGATTACCCCAAAGTGAACGGGATCGACACCCACGGCCACCGCCATGGGCAACAGGACCGGCACCAAGATGGTGATCGCGGCGATGGTTTCCATAAAGCAGCCGACAATGATGAGTACAATGTTGGCCATCATCAGTACGGCGAGTTTGCTATCGGCAAACGGCCCCATTAGAGCAATCACGTTCTGGGTGACTTGGTTACTGGTGAGTATCCAGGCAAATATTGATGCGGAAGAGACAATCAACAAAATGACCGCGGTTGTCTCGATGGTTTCCATACTTACTTTTAATAGCTTACGCCAGGTCAGGGTGCGGTAAACCACGACACCCAGTATCAGCGCATAGAACACCGCAGCGACCGCCGCCTCGGTAGGGGTAAATGCGCCGGTAATAATACCGCCCACGATAATAACGGGCGTCATCAGTGATAGGAAAGCCCGCTTAAAGGTATGCCCAAGTACGCGCATCGAAAATACCGCGTCACGCTGATAGCCCCGGCGGCGCGAGATGATAAAGATCATCAGCATTAACATCACCCCCATTAACAGCCCAGGAATTAATCCGGCTGCAAACAGTTGGCCCACAGAGGCTGATGCCATAACGCCGTAAATGACCATGGGTAAACTAGGCGGGATAATCGGCCCGATGGTGGATGAGGCCGCGGTAATACCCACCGCAAATTCCTCATCGTAGCCCGCATCTTTCATCGCTTTGACTTCAATCATGCCAAGGCCACCGGCATCCGCCACGGCCGCCCCTGACATTCCAGAAAACACGATACTGGCGCCCACGTTCACATGCCCCAGCCCACCGCGCATCCAGCCCATCAGGGCCTTGGCAAAATTGAAGATCCGCTCCGTGATGCCGCCGTTATTCATCAGGCTGCCAGCAAAGATAAAAAACGGAATGGCTAAGAGTGGAAAGCTGTCGATGCCGTTGATCATGCGGTGCGCTATGACGATGTTGGGCACTTGGCCTGTGATTAGTACAAACATCAGGCAGGCGCCCGCCAAGCTAACCGCAATGGGAACCCCGAGCACCAACATTGTGAATAACGCAAAAAACAAGAAGCCGAGGTGATAACCCATCAGCGGTAATATTACGCAACCCAGCACGGCCAGTGCCGAAAGCAGTGGCGACACTAACGGTTTTTGCCAGCGCATCATGGAAATTCGGGACATAGCAGGCCTCTCGATAAAAATGGCGTGACGGGAAACCACTTTTCAAACGACATCGGTACGATCCCGGTACTTCAGATAAAGCCGCTGGATGGTACGTAGCGCCATCAATACAAACGCCGCACAAACCGTGAAATAGATGATGCTCTTGGGCAGGTCGACCGACACCATCAGGCTATTGGTGCGTGATGCCAGCTGATAGGCGATCCACGCCATCACTATATAAAAGCCAAGGCTTACCAGACCCACCAAGCGCTCCAGTAAGCGTGCCTGCCACTCCGGCATGTAATGGTAGAAGAACTCCACCATGATGTGGCTGCCGTTGCGGGCGGCCATTACGCTGCCCAAAAAGCCAACCCCGATCAGCAGATAACGGGCAATTTCCTCGGTCCAGCCGATAGAGCTGCCCAGCACATAGCGGCTAAAAAACTGAGTGAATACCACTAGAATAAGTGCCCAGAACAGCGTCAGGGTCACGAAGTCTTCAATTCGATAATCACTCAGTTTAAAGGGGGAATCGTCGAAGGCGGATTCAAAATCCACCATCGGATCAATGCTGGGCGGTGCATCTTCGCGTGCGTCACTCATGGCACAATACTCCAGACACTTCGCTAAAAAGTTAGCGAAGTGCTCGCTGAGGTTGGATTATTGGCCGATAGCCTGTAGGCGATCGTAGATTTCCTGATCCCAGGTGGCGGCATTGCCGTTATGAGCGGGTACAACGGCCTCCCGGAAGATGTCGCGATCCACTTCGTTGATGGTATTACCCTGCTCCTCAAACCAGGCGACCAACTCTTCCTCAGCCTGCAGGATATCTTGGGTGTTGTTCTCAGCGGCTTCCTGGAATACCTCGCGGAATATTTCCTGATCCTCTTCACTCAGCTGGTTCCAGCGCGGCCCGCCTACGATCGTGATCAGCGAGTCGGTAATATGGCCGGTCAGGTTGATGTAATCCTGTACCTCATGAAACGCCTTGGCGCGGATGGTTGGCAGCGGATTTTCCTGTGCGTCGACCACGCCTTGCTGCAGGGCCAGGTAGACTTCATCGAAAGCAATCGGGGTGGGGTTAGCGCCTACAGCGTTAGGCATCATCATGTACATCGGGGCGTTGGGCACACGTATCTTGAGACCTGCCATATCCTCGGGTGTATTGACCGGTGTATTCGACGTTACATGGCGTTCGCCATAATAATTGAGCGCCAGTGGCACGTTACCGGTGGCATCCTGGTAGCCCTGGGCAATTTCCTGGAACAGGTCACTGTCAGCAAAGGCCTGCCAGTGATCAAAATCACGGAACATATACGCAGCCCCCGCAATGCCGATTGGCCCATAACCGCGGCCAGCAAACTGCGTGCCGGTATAAATGACATCCACCGTGCCTAGCCCAAGCCCTTCGTTAATGTCTTCTTCTTTACCCAAAGAAGAGGCTGCGTATACCTGCATGGTGTAACGACCCTCGGTACGCTCTTCAATTTCATCTGCCGCCCACAGCGCCCATTTATGGAAGGGTTCTGACGTTTCATAAACGTGGGCAAAGCGCAGGTTCTCGGCGGCCTGTACAGCACCGGCCACACTGATACCTGCAGTAATTAGCGTAGCGGTTAACAGGCGAGACATGGCTAGGTGGTATTGGCTTTTGTAGCGCATCTTATTTTCCTCACAACCATTGGATTTATTGTTGGTTATTTGCGAGTAGCACTTGCGAATAGCAATAGCGGATGTAACCGACCATCTTGCTGTATACGTATCATACCAGCAGTTTAAAACCTAGCTGGTGGCCTTCAATTGCGCAACTACCTTCATCTAAACAGATTTGCCTATCGACCCGAAATGTAGCGGTGCGCTAGAGTAAGTTATGCTCTGGTATACCTGTCATACAGAACAACATCTATAACAACCGTCTATAACAACCATCTGTAACAACATAGGCGACACGGTATCAACGGCCGGTCGCCTGAACATCAGGAGGCGCTCATGCAACCACTATCTCTGACCGATACCCTTCCCACCGACCTGGATAACGCCCTGCTTGTGGGCCGCGTATGGCTGGATGGCACACACCCGGGCCCCGCATTGGTTACGGTGCACGAAGGCAACGTCATCGATATTACAGAGTTTGGCCCCACCATGGCTGACCTACTGGAGCGTGACGATGTGCTGGAGGTAGTGCGACGCGCAGAGGGTGCATCGCTGGGCAGCATCGAGACGCTGCTGGCGAATTCCCAACAGGCTCAACCACAAGCACCCTACCTGCTCGCCCCCTGTGATGTTCAGGCTGTAAAAGCCTGTGGCGTCACCTTCGCCGTCAGCTTACTTGAGCGGGTAATCGAAGAGCAGGCAGGCGGCGACCCGGTGAAAGCCGTTGCCCTGCGCGATGACTTGCAAGCGCTGATTGGCACCGACCTTTCCAAGATTGCCCCCGGGTCTGAAGAAGCTATGGCGCTAAAAACAGCGCTTCAGGCGCGCGGTGGCTGGTCGCAGTATATGGAAGTGGGTATCGGTCCTGATGCGGAAGTGTTTACCAAAGCCCAGCCGCTTTCTTCGGTAGGCTTTGGAGCATCAGTAGGGTTGCATGCGTCTTCACAGTGGAATAACCCCGAGCCCGAAATCGTGCTGGCCGTGGACAGCCGCGGTCAGGTACGCGGCGCCACTCTAGGCAATGATGTCAACTTGCGCGACGTTGAAGGGCGCAGCGCCCTACTGCTTGGCAAGGCAAAAGATAACAACGCCTCCTGCTCGATCGGCCCGTTTATTCGTCTGTTTGATGATCACTTTACTATCGACAGCGTGCGCAACTGCCAAGTCTCACTACGTATTGAAGGCGAGGATGACAACTTCCTGCTTCAAGGCGAGAGCGATATGCGCGAGATCAGCCGCGACCCGCTGGATCTGGTAAGTCAAACCATCGGTGACCATCACCAGTACCCGGATGGTTTCATGCTGTTTCTGGGCACGATGTTCTCCCCCATCAAAGACCGTGATGGCAAAGGCCAAGGCTTTACCCATCATCTCGGTGATCGCGTGACCATTTCCACTCCAGCCTTGGGTTCCCTGGTTAACCCGGTGGGCAGAAGCGATCAGCTGCCGCCCTGGACCTACGGCATTCGCGAACTGATGCGTCACTTGGCCCGCCGCTGATCTTCACTGCCTGAATCACACCCTAGGAGAATGCAATGACAACAATTACACACATTGAGATCCAGGATATCCGTTTCCCCACCTCGCGCTCGCTCGATGGCTCGGATGCCATGAATGCTGCACCCGATTACTCAGCCACCTATGTCATTCTGCATACCGATGACGAAAGCCCGGAAGGTCATGGTTTAACCTTTACCATTGGCCGGGGTAACGAGATTGTGGTCACTGCCGTGCACTCCCTGGCGCCGCTGATCGAGGGGCGCACGCTTTCCTCGATTATCGACAATATTGGCACGTTCTGGCGTGAGCTTACCGGCGACAGTCAGCTGCGCTGGATTGGCCCCGATAAAGGTGCGATTCACTTGGCCACCGCCGCTATCGTCAACGCCGTGTGGGATATGTGGGCAAAGCGTGAAGGCAAGCCAGTATGGAAGCTGCTGGTGGATATGACTCCGGAGCAGCTGGTGCGCTGCCTTGATTTCCGCTTTGTCACCGATGCGCTAACGCCTGAAGAAGCAATTTGCCTGCTGCGCCGCCAGGCTCCCGGTAAAGCGGCGCGTGAAGCCGAAATGCGCCGCGATGGCTACCCCGGCTACACCACTTCCGCAGGCTGGCTTGGCTACAGCGATGAAAAAGTGCGCAGCCTGGCCCGGGAAGCGTTAGCAGAGGGCTGGACTCACTTTAAGCAGAAGATTGGCGGCGATATTGAAGAAGATGCCCGCCGTGCAGCGCTACTGCGAGAAGTGATCGGCTGGGACAACGTGCTGATGATGGACGCCAACCAGGTGTGGGAGGTCGACGAAACCGTCGCCAAGATGCGTCGCCTGGCCGAGTTTGACCCACTGTGGATCGAAGAACCCACCAGCCCCGACGATATTCTGGGTCACTCGGAGATCCGCCACCGCGTCGCGCCTATCGGGGTCGCCACCGGCGAACACTGCCACAACAAAGTGATGTTCAAGCAGTTCTTCCAGGCGGACGCCATTGACTACTGCCAGCTGGACGCTGCCCGCCTGGGTGGCCTCAATGAAGTGATTCTAGTCGTGCTGCACGGCGTGCTCCTCAGAGTTTTTGCGTATTTGTCCTTACTAACCGGGCCGTTGTCAAATCAGCGCGGCGCAAAAGCGAGCCCGCTATTTAGAAATACGGCCTAATCTATCGGCGGCTTCGTGCTTAAGACGCCACTCTTTACCAGCTACCCAGGTACAGTTACGGCCTTGCTGCTTGGCTTTATAGAGCGCGGCATCGGCCATACCCAAAAGTTCAGCCGACTGTAGGCTATCGCTGGGATACACCGTTGCCACACCGATGCTGACGGTAATGACACTCTGCAACGAGTAACCGTGATTGGAAATTTGCAGCGCCTCGATAGTATGACGAATGCGTTCCGCCATTTGCTGAGCGGCAGTGGGCGCTGCACTTGTCATCAGCAGTACGAACTCTTCACCTCCAAAGCGGGCTACCAACTCAGCGTCCCGACTCTCGTGTTGCATGGCTGCCGCCACCTGACGCAAGCACTCGTCTCCCTGCAAATGGCCGTAGTAATCGTTGTAGGCTTTGAAGTAATCAATGTCGATCACCATCAAACCCAGGCAAGTGCGCTGCTCAGCAGCATCCTGCCAACATGCGGTCAGCCTCGCGTCGAACTGGCGCCGATTGGCAATATTGGTCAGCGGGTCAGTCAGCGATAGCTTAGACAGCTTCTGATTATCTTCCTGATAGTAGCCCGCGCGAATCCTTTCTCTTAGCACTAGCAGGTACGACTTGCGTTCGCTACGCTCAAGGCGATAGTTGGTGACCAGGGTAAACAGCGTTGTGGTAAACATGCCCAGCATTGCTAGGTGCTTTGCCTCTCGCGGCATAGGCTCGTAATCCGCTACAAATATCAACATAACCAAAATGCTGACGGCCGATGAGAGACAGGCGTACGAAAAGCGCAGCGGGAAGAAGATATTGCCTGCCACCAGGATAAGGCCGAAGGAAAAAACGTCGAAATAAGAATAGGGCGCGGTGGAGGCCGTAAGAATCACGCAGGAAACCAACATCGTCAATACTACGACGCTGGCCATTAGCATCTCTCGCACAGCGGGCCGAACGCCTCGGCAAATCAGCCAAAAAATAGGCAGAGTGAAAACAATAATGGACCCCAGGCGAAGCAGCAGAATTTGCGTGAATATCTCTGGGCGAAAGCTGTAATCATTGATTAGAAAAAGGAAGTAGATGGGAATGGCGATGAGCCCGGCCACGACAATGGTATGGCTTCGACGCCGCTGGGTGTCTGCTTCGAAACGTGCTTCAAGCATCTTGGCAAAGCGCAGCCGAAAACGCCTCCTTTTCAACTCAGCTTCTATGGCTTCAAGTAGC
Source organism: Halomonas sp. AOP7-B1-5 (assembly GCF_052353045.1). Taxonomy (NCBI): domain Bacteria; kingdom Pseudomonadati; phylum Pseudomonadota; class Gammaproteobacteria; order Oceanospirillales; family Halomonadaceae; genus Halomonas; species Halomonas sp. AOP7-B1-5. The sequence goes on from NZ_JBQTDC010000019.1 coordinate 52,872, forward strand.
GCGTCGTTGATCATTACCAGCCCTCTTGCCACAAAAAGTCTATCTGCGTATTGCGTTACTGCTCACTATACCTGGGGGTAGTTTGGCACATTAAACGTCTCCGGTGATGAACAATCTTGTCAACGTAACAGGGAGGGAATGCATAGACTTTTTGCTCTGGGCAAGAAGCCAAAGCAGCGCCTGCAGAGCACTTAATGTCTGTTTATATCAAAAATCTCACCCCCTGCGCGGCCAGCGGACTACGCAATCGGTCGGGTAATGCTGCATCGGTTATCACCGCGTCATAGTCGGCCAGCTGCCCGGCGGCGCAGCGCAGCGGTAAATCAAACTTGGTGCTATCCAGCACCAGAACGCGAAAGGCTGCATTGGCCAACAGCGCTTCACGGGCCATGACCTCATCGTCGTTGTAGTCGAAAAGATTGCCGTGAGCATCCATCCCGCCTACCGAGACAATGCCTACATCCGCTCGGTAGCGTTGAAAAAAGCGCCACGCATCCCCGCCAATCACGTCCTGATCGCGGCGGCGCACCCGGCCGCCTGCCACCACCAGCTCACACTCAAGGGCTGAAAGCTTGATAAGCGCGTGGAGATTATTGGTCATGATATGCAGGCCCTGTTTATCGTGCAGCGCGTCGGCCAGCTGTTCAACGGTGGTGCCGGTGCCTAGAAACAGCGACTGATGATGCTGAATCAACGAGGCGGCCTGGCGGGCAATATGGCGTTTTCCGGCTTCGTTGACGATCTGGCGCTGGTCGTAGCCGATATTTTCGCGGTCGGGAAACGGCAGTACCTCACCGTGGCGCCGCAGCACCATGCCTTTTTCGGCAAGAAAGCGAATATCGCCGCGCAGGGTTTGTACGGACACCCCAAACTGATCAGCCAGCGCCTCCAGCGAATGGCGCCCCTCTTGGCGTACGCGCTCAAGCAGCGCTCGGCGGCGCTCGTTTAGCCCCTTCATTTTGCTCTCATCTCCCCTCTTTTTTGTTAACGAAAGACTTTCCGATATGTACGAAAGCTCGCCCCCTTCAAACGAAAGCGTACTGTCATGATGCTGTAAGGTGATGACAGTAGTGTGAGCAGGGTCACTCACAGGAGACCTTCTGATGCTTAAGCGCTCACTCTGCACCGCCATCGCTCTTACCACCACGATGGCAGGCCTGGCTCTTTCAGCCAACGCCGTTGCCGACGACAAGCTCGTGCTCTATACCAGCCAGCCCAACAGCGACGCCCAGCAAACGGTCGATGCGTTCCAGGCCGCCTATCCGGATATCGAGGTAGAGTGGGTACGCGACGGCACCACGCGGTTGATGACCCGCCTGCGCTCCGAGCTTGCCGCTGGGGTCAGTAACCCCGATGTGCTGCTGATCGCCGACAGCATGACCATGGAGTCGTTAAAGCAGGAAGGCCAACTTCAGGCTTATTTGAGCCCTAATCGTGAAGCCTTTGATGCCGAGCTTTTTGACCCCGAAGGCTTCTACTACGGCACCAAACTGATCACCACCGGCATCGTGTACAACACCGGCGCTGACGAGCAGCCGCAAAGCTGGCAGGACCTGCTCAAGCCTGAATATGAAGGTCTGGTCACGATGCCAAGCCCGCTTTATTCGGGGGCTGCCCTGATTCATATGGCGGCGATTAGTGAGAACCCTGACCTGGGTGAGAGCTATTACGATGCCCTGCATGACAACCGCACCGAAGCCCAGGGCGGTAACGGCGGTGTGTTCAACGCAGTGGCAGCCGGCACCAAGCCTTACGGCATCGTGGTGGATTTCCTGCCCATCCGCGAAGCGGCCAAAGGTTCACCGGTCGAGTTTGTCTTCCCTGAAGAGGGTGTGAGTGCAGTCACCGAACCTGTCGCCATTATGGCAGGTGCCAAGAACGTGGATGCGGCGCAGAAGTTTGTCGATTTCGTGCTCTCGGAAGAAGGTCAGCAGCTGGTCAGCGAGCAGGGGTATCTGCCTGCCCACCCGGGTGTTGCGCCGCCGGAAGGCTTCCCCGCCCGCGACACCATCGAGCTGATGTCCGTCGATATCGCCCAGGCGCTTGAGCAGGAAGAAGCCCTGAAACAGCGCTTCAGCGACCTGTTCGGCGGCTGATCATGTCACCGAGTCTTACCCAAGGCAGCCAGCACCGCTGGCTGCTTACCCTTTTGACGCTTACCGTGGTCCTGCTGAGCCTGGCGCCTAGCCTACGCCTTTTGGTCGAAGCGTTAAGCGATTTGACCCAAGGGGGCAACGCGCCGCTATGGCGCGTGCTCCAGTCTGCGAGCACCTGGCGAGCGCTGTCACACAGCCTGTATACCTCGGGGCTGGGCATGCTGATTGCCCTTGCGCTGGGCAGCCTGTTTGCATTCGTGATTACCCTGACCGACATTCGCGGCAAGGCATGGCTGGTGTTCTGCTTTATGCTGCCGATGATGATTCCGCCCCAGGTCACGGCGCTTAGCTGGCTACAGCTATTTGGCCCGGCAAGCCCGTTACTCAAAAGCATCGGCATGGCACCGCCGCTGGGCAGCCCACAGCCGCTCTACTCGGCGGAAGGCATCGCCCTGCTGTTAGGTATTCAAAGTGCCCCGCTGGTGTTTTTAGCGCTGCGCACGTCACTACTTTCCTTACCACGCGAGCTTGTCGAAGCTGCTCGCATCAGCGGTGCCCGGCAGAATCAGGTGTGGCGGCATATCGTACTTCCCGTGACGAGAAGCGGTCTGGTAGCCGGTAGCGCCATGGCGTTTATCTCAAGCCTGGGTAACTTCGGCATCCCGGCCATGCTGGGCATTCCGGCAGGCTATTACGTGCTGCCTACGCTGATCTATCAGCGCATGGCCAGTTTTGGCACCGGTGTACTGGCTGAGATGGCCGCCCTTTCACTATTGATTGGTGTGCTGGCGCTGGCGGGTGTGGCGCTTCAGCAACACTGGATGGGCCGCAGCCGTTTCGGGCTGGTGGGCCATAGCGGACGCGCCCATGATTTCTCACTCGGCCGCTTTCGTGCGCTGGTCACGGTGCTGCTGGTCAGCGTGTTGCTGGTCATTCTTGTCGCGCCGCTGGTGGCGCTGGTGGTCAGCTCGCTGGTGCCGGCCATGGGCGTACCGCTCAATGCCGATACCGCCACGCTGAACGCCTACCATGAAGTGATTGGCCGCCAGGGCGCCACGTGGCGCGCCATGCGCAATAGCTTTTGGCTTGCCGGTGGCGCAGCCGTGGTGCTCATGCTGTGCAGCCTGCCGCTGGCCTACCGCCTCCAGCGGCTTCCAGCGCGCCTGCAAAACCTGACGTTGAGCATTATCGAGCTGCCTTACGCCCTGCCCGGCGTGGTACTGGCGATTGCCTGCATACTGCTGTTCGTGCGGCCACTGCCCATTATCAACGTGGCGCTTTACGGCACGCTGGGGCTGATCTTCGTGGCTTATCTGGCGCGTTTTCTGGTGGTGTGCTTAAAGCCGGTCAGCGCAAGCCTTGCACAGCTTGACCCTTCCCTTGAAGAAGCCGCCCAGCTCGCCGGTGCCGGCCCTTGGCGTCGCCTTTCCACTATCGTGATGCCGCTGATTGCACCTGCGCTGTTTGCCGGGGGCTTGCTGGTATTTCTGCTGGCCGTCAACGAGCTGACCGTCTCGGCACTGCTATGGAGCGCCGGTAACGAAACCCTGGGCGTGCTGATTTTTAACCTCGATGAAGGTGGCGAAAGCGTTCTAGCCTCGGCGGTGTCCGTGCTGGTCGTGCTGATGGTCGCTTCACTCATGCTCTCGCTTAGCCTTCTGGCCCCGCGTTTACCCAAAGGAGTCGTGCCATGGCAGGGCTAACCCTTAAGCAAGTCACCAAGCAGTTTGGCGAACACAAAGCCGTGGATGGGCTTTCATTAACGGTTGAGCCGGGTGAGTTTGTCGCCCTGCTCGGCCCCAGCGGCTGCGGCAAAACCACCATGCTGCGCATGCTGGCCGGGTTCGAGCAGGTAAGTGGCGGTGAAATCCATCTGGGCGATCAGCTTCTGGCAAGCGAGCAGCACCACGTGCTCCCCGAGCAGCGCAACATGGCCATGGTGTTTCAATCCTACGCGCTGTGGCCGCATATGAGTGTTGCCGATAACGTCGGCTACCCGCTTAAACTACGCGGCGTGCGCGGGGCGGATTATCAGCACCGCGTTGAGCAGGCGCTTTCTCTAGTGGCGCTTGAGCCCTACGCCCAGCGCACGCCGCAGGATTTAAGCGGCGGTCAGCGCCAGCGCGTGGCACTCGCCCGCTGCCTGGTCACCGACCCGTCAGTGGTGCTTCTAGATGAGCCATTGGCGAACCTGGACCGCCACCTGCGCGCATCCATGGAGCACAGCTTTGCGGATTTCCACCGCCGCACCGAAGCCACCATGGTCTACGTCACCCATGATCAAAGCGAAGCCATGGCGCTTGCTGACCGTATCGCAGTGATGCAGGCGGGCAAGCTGGTGCAGTGGGCCACGCCTGAAACGCTCTACCGCGAGCCGCGTACGTCCTGGGTGGCAAGCTTTATCGGCCAGGGCAGCCAGTTGATGATAAGTACCGGCGCACCGGGCAGGCGCCTTGGCGGCCATGAGCTGATGCAGGGGCTGACGTCTCCCGCTGCCCAGCGTCATCAGGCGGTGCTGGTGCGCCCGGAACATATTCAGGTGCACCCCGAAGCGCCCAGCCAGCAGGATTTAACCGCTCGTATTGAGCGCCAGACCTTTCGTGGCGAGCGCTATGAGCTTCACCTGCGCATGGCCGGTGGCGAAACGCTGCTCGCCTATCATCCCCACGCCCTGAAATTGGGCCAGCAGGTAGCGCTGACGCTCCTGGAAGGCTGGTGTCTGGAGCCCGACCAATGAGCGCCAGCATCAACATGTTAAGCGGCCTGGGCGATAAAGGCCCCGCAGCCATTGTGGTGGAGGCCAACGGCAAGCGGCTTCTGCTGGATGCAGGTGGTGCGCTGCACCCGGGCGAGCCGGTCACCTGGGCACGCGGGCTTGATGTCGATGCGGTGATTATCAGCCATGACCATATCGATCATATTGGCGGCGTCAGCGAGCTGCCCGCTACGCTGCCGCTTTACTGCACGCCTCTGGTAGCTCAAGCGCTCCCCAACGGGCGCGCCTGGCAGCCGCTACCCGAACGCGGCACCTGCCAGATCGCCGGTATTCCGGTGACCACCGGGCAGGCGGGCCATTCGTTGGGCGGGGTATGGATTCATCTGGATGTGGCAGGCGGCATTTTCTATAGCGGTGACGCCTGCTTTGAGTCCCGGCTGTTTCCGTTTGATACGCCGCCACCGGCGCAAATTGCGCTGCTTGATGCGTCCTACGGCACCTACGATCAACCCCAGCAGGCATGTGTGGATGCTATCAGCGCACACTTGGACCGCCCTCTGGTTTTCCCGGTGCCTGAAACGGGCCGGGCGCTTGAGATGGCGCTCTGGCTAGCCGAAGAGGCGGATGCTCGCGGGCTTTCGCTTGCCATTGACCCGATTATTCGCGCCAATCTGCAAACCCTGCTGGCGCTCCCCGCTACGCTACGCCGTTCCCATGTGGATAAAAGAATAGAAGCGATTCTAGTGCGCCCCGATGCTTCCCAGCCAAGCCTCAACCTGATCAGTGATCGTGACGACACAGCTGCCATGTGGCCAGGTTTTCACTTATTGCACACCGGTTACCTGACGCCTTCGCGCTGCGCCGAACTGGCCGCTGGCGACATTCTCTGGCAGCGCTGGAATGTGCATCTATGCGCCTCGCATCTGGTTGGGCTTGCCGATCAGCTAAACGCCGAACGTGTGGTGCCGCTGTTTACTCATTTATCCGACCCGGCTCTTAGCAACTGGCGCACGTTACTCGGTGCGCGTCTCGCCACACAAAAGACCCTGTTCTTGAATACTGACGCCTTGAATACGCACGTTTTAAATGCCAACACCTTAAATAACAGGAGCCTTGCATGACCCACGCCGTGATTGTCGATGTTGACGGTACGTTAGCTGAATTTCACCCCACAAAAGTACACGAATGGGTGCTGGGCCCCGCCAAGCAGTGGGACCCCTTCTTTGCGTTTATGGCCGAAGCGCCGGTGATCGAACCGGTCGCCCGGCTGGTGAAATTATTGAAAGCCCAGGGGCAGCAGATCATCATTTGCAGCGGCCGCCCGGACACTCACCGAGATCATACTCATGAATGGCTGACCCGCAACGCCATACCGTTTGACGCCATGTACCTGCGCCCGGATGGCCATGACCACGTGGATGATGAAGCGGTCAAGGAAGCCCTGCTCAGCACCATGCGCGAAGACGGCTTCGAGCCCTGGCTGGTGCTGGATGACCGCGATGCGGTAGTCGCCCAGTGGCGCGCGCTGGGCCTTACCTGCCTGCAATGCGCCCCGGGTGATTTTTAATCGAGCGCCGTCCGAATGATGTATCCCTAAAGCCCGCTACTTGTTGAGCTTCTTGTAACGCTGTTCGGCCCGTTTGATGGTGGCGATTTTTTCGGGCCGCTTCATGGATTTCCAGTGGCGAATTTCTTCAATACTTCGCCCACAGCCGGTGCACATGCCGCCTTTCAACTGACAGGCGGCGATGCAGGGGCTGTCGATTTTCTTGGCCATCAGTGCCTCACGCTTCGCGCGCGCAGACGGCGCTGCCAGTCACCGCCGTGGGCGCGCTGGCACGCCTGCTCACTATCGAAGTCGATGTGCTGTGCGATGCTATCCAGCGCCACACCCGCCTCGGCCAAGGCGCTGGCCGTGAAATCATGCAGGCGCTGTTTGGCATCGCCCTTTAGCGCTGAGGCTAAATGGGCATCGGTATCAAATACCCAGATAACCACCAGGCTTTCGGGAAAGTGCTGGTAGTCCACGCAGTGGGTTAGCCAGACAAACCCGGGCACCTCAGCCTTGGCCTGCTCGCAGGCCTCGGTCAAAGAAGCAATGATCTGCCGTTCCAGTTTTCCGCGTTCCCGTTTAGCAATCATGTAAACACCTGACTTAACAAACAAATGGACCTTATTAACTGCGTTATAACATCTTAAGATAACAAGGGCGCGTTTGGCCGTCGTTGCCATATCAATAACACCACTGGCAGTAACGAAACAGGAATCAAGAGCGCATTGAGCATCGCCCAGCCCAGGGTATTAACCAACGGCCCCGCCAGCAGCGCCGTCAAGGCAACCGTACCGAATACCAGAAACTCGTTGGCCGCCTGAGTGCGCGCCTTGTCAGCCGGTTGATAGCTTTGCGTTAATAGGCCGGTAGCGGGCAGGAAGGTAAAATTCCAGCCAAGCCCCAGCAGAATCAGCGCAACGTTAAAGCCAGCAAAACCGGCATCGAACTGGGCGGCGACAGCGCTTGCCACCAGCAGTAAGCAGCCAGCGGCAATCATGCGCGGGGCGCCAAAGCGTGTCGTCAAATGGCCGGTGAAAAACGAGGGCAGGAACATGGCGACCACATGCCACTGAATGGTCGTGGCGACATGGTCAAAACTGTGACCAGCCCCTGCCATCGCCAGCGGTGTTGCGGTCATGGCCAGGTTCATTACGCCGTAGCCGATGGCCGCTGCGCTGACGGCCAGCAGAAAACCAGGCTGACGCAGGATAGCGGACAAAGGCTTTTTCTCGCTCTCTACTGCCTGCACAAAAGCGACCGGCAACCGCGTACAAAGTAATATGCCCAGTGCCAGCGCGTAGAGCACGCCCAGCCCTACGAAGCTACCTAAAAACGGCGTCTCGCTCAGCTCGCGGCTAACGCGGGCAAGCCAGGGGCCTGCAAATGCCGCCAACACTCCGCCGCCCATCACTAAACCAAGCGCTTTATCACGCAGTGCGCTGGGGGCGGCCTCAAGGGCCGCAAAGCGGTAGAGCTGCCCAAAGCCGATACCGATACCAATCAGCCAAGTCGCCAGCAGGAACAGCCCAAAGCTTTGCTGACGTAGCGCCAAAATGGCCACGGCCGTACCCATCAAGCCGATAAGATTGCCCAGCACAAACCCGCGCTTACGCCCCAGCCGCCCCATGATCAGCGAGGCGGGAATGGTGGCACACATCAGCCCCAGCCATTGGCTGGCCACCGGCACAGTGGCCCAGTTAGCCGTTGGTGCCAGCGAGGCGCCAATGAGGGGCGATACGGCAATCAGCAGAATATTGCCGCTGACCAACAACGCCTGACACAGCGATAACAGCGTAACGGTTAATGGCATGGCGATGGCTCCAAAGGCGTAGGCACAAGAGTAGGCGTGAGGGTAGACGTAAGGGCAGACTTAGCCGCCGCGCCGAAGCGCTGGCGATACACAGAAGGGGAAACGCCATAGTAACGCTGAAACTGGCGGCGCAGTTGCTCAGCGCCGCCCAAGCGCCAGCGTTCGGCTAATCGTTCAAGCGACACCGTTTGCTGCTCATCCAGCAGTGCCAAACGTGCCTGCTCCAGGCGCAGCTGGGTCAAGTAAGTAACCGGCGTCGTGGTTAAGTGGCGCTTGAATAGCCGGGTAAGATGACGTGGCGACACCGCCATCAAGGCCGCCATACTTTCCAACGAATGCGCCCCACCAGGGTCGGCATGCAGATGATCCAGCAAACGGCGTAACGGGCCAGCACCTTGCTGGCAGCGAAGAAGTTCGCTGAACTGCGACTGCCCGCCGGGGCGATGCAGAAACATCACCAGCTCCCGCGCCACCCGCCCGGCAAGGTCAGCGCCGTGGTCAGCTTCCACCAGCGAAAGCGCCAGATCGATACCGGCCGTTATCCCGGCACTGGTGTAGCGATCGCCGCTCTGTATATACAGCGCATCAGGCTCAACGCTAAGTGCCGGGTACTCCTCGGCAAGCTGCTCGGCATGGCGCCAATGGGTGGTAACCCGCTTGCCATCTAAAAGCCCGGCGGCAGCCAGCAAGAAAGCCCCTGAGCAGATCGAGCCTAACCGGCGCACGTGAGGCGCCAGCTTACGTAAAAGTGCCAACACGTGTCGGTCCTGACGTAACGCCATCACACCGCTGCCGCCTGCTATCAGCAGTGTATCCAAAGGCAGCAATTGTGGAAGTTCAGCATAGGCGTGGCTGGCATGCACCGCCAGGCCACCGTTGGTCATCACCGGCCCTGGCGCATCGGCGACCAGGGTTAAGCGATACAAGGGTTCCGGGCTTAGCGCGTTGGCGCTGGCAAACACCTGCCAGGGGCCACTGACATCCAGCAATTGGCAGTCGGGGTAAGCTAATAAGGCAATATGGCGCGTCATGTTCTCTCCCGCTCGTTAATAGGGAGAGTTTCCGCTGAGCGCGACGCGTCGGCAAGGACCATTACCCCACCGATACGGACATTACCTAGCCCGTTTGGCTGATGGGCGCTTCCATGCGACGCACGCTGGACACGAAGTCGCTGAATCGTTCACCTTGAATCAGCACGTGGTCGCATAGCGCTTGCTCAGCCAGTGCAGCATCGCCTTGGGTAATGGCATCTACGATGACCTGGTGTTCGCTTAGCGAATTATGCATGCGCTGGCGAACCTGCAATTGCAGACGACGATAGGGCTTTAAGCGCTGTTTTAACTGACGAGCTTCGCTGGCCAGAAAAGTATTGTGGCTCGCCGCATAGATGCAGTCGTGAAAGGCTTCGTTTTCGTAGTAGTACTCGTCGGTATCACCCGCCAGGGCGGCGGCCTCGCAGCGTCCATGGGCGGCGCGTAATTCAGCAAGCTCCGGCTCGCTGATGCGCCGGGCTGCCAGTCGCCCGCACATACCTTCAAGCTCAGCCATCACTTCAAACATTTCGATTAGCTGGTCGATACCCACCTTGGCGACAAACGTGCCTTTCTTCGGCGAAACGGTGACCAGGCCGCTGGCGACCAACTGCTGAAAGGCCTCGCGCACCGGCGTGCGTGATACGTTAAACGTCTGCCCCAACTCTTCGGGGTCCAGCCGTTCGCCCGGTAGACGGCGTCCATTGATAATATCGTCTTCAAGAGAATCGCGAAGCTTCTGCGCGTTGGAACGTTTGGTATCGGCCATATTTCACCTCCAAAAAAGCACGCCATTATACTTATTGTATGCTGCACTTATTTGACATTAGCACAGCTAAGGACTATTGAAATATATATCAGATTTTCTGATACACATAAAAAGCTCTTCCAAACACACAACAACAAACAGTTGGAGACGCCATATGCAACGCTACCTATGTACCACCCTGACCGCTCTGGGCTTGGCCATTGCCGTTTCTCACGCCAGCGCCGATACCGTGCTGCGCGCCTCTCACCAATTCCCCGGCGGGCAAGGTGATGTCCGTGATGAAATGGTCCAAATGATGGCCCGCCACGTCGCTGAGGCGGATGTGGGGCTTACCATCGAAGTCTACCCTGGCCAGTCGTTGTTCAAAGCCCGCGAGCAGTGGGGTGCGCTTACTCGGGGTCGCCTGGATATTACCTCGCTACCGCTGGACTACGCGAGCGGCCGCCACCCTGAATTTTCCGCCACCTTGATGCCTGGTTTGGTACGCAACCAAGCGCATGCTCAGCGCCTGAATGACTCAGAATACATGGAGTTAATTCACGCAGTGATTCTGGAGGGAGGCGCACGCGTGCTGTCCAACGCTTGGCTTTCAGGTGGTTTCGCGTCTAGCGAGCAGTGCATTACCTCCCCCGACACCGTTTCTGGGCAAAACATTCGTGCCGCGGGCCCGGCGTTTGAAGAGATGCTGGAAGCCGCCGGTGCTTCAATCGCCTCCATGCCCTCCTCTGAAATTTACACCGCCATGCAGACCGGTGTACTCGACGCCGCCAATACCTCTTCCATGTCGTTTATCTCGTTTCGACTTTATGAACAGGTTGAGTGCATGACCCAGCCAGGCGACTTCGCGTTGTGGTTCATGTACGAGCCGATCTTGATTTCCGAGCAGGTATGGCAAGGCCTCAATGAAGAGCAGCAGGCGGCCCTGATGGAAGCAGGTAAAGCGGCCGAGCAGTTCTTTGCCGAAGAAGCGGCAGCCATTGATCAAGAAATGGCTGACGTCTATGAAGAGAACGGCGTGGAAGTGGTCAGCATGAGCGAGGAGGACTACAACGCCTGGCTCGAGATCGCCCGTGAAACCTCCTACCAGAACTTTGCCAATAACGTTCCCAATGGCCAGGCCATCATCGATGCGGCGTTAGCCGTCGAGTAAGCACTTACCCCAGCAACCTGTGACCATTTGTCTGCATTAGACGAGTGGTCCGGTTCGATTGTCGCCTGCTTAGCTTGATGAGGGAACTATGGCAACTTCAACCACGCATCCCCCCGCCGCTCGCGGTGGGGTTATCGGCAGCTATATCCGCCTGATGGACAGGCTGTCACGCCTGTTTGCCTATCTGGCCTGCGCCCTGTTTGTGGCGGGCGTACTGGTGATTTGCCAGATGGTCTTTATCCGCTACGTGCTGGGCATGAGCACCAGTTGGCAAACCGAGTTCACCGTTTTTTCAGTGACCGGCGCCATGCTGATGGGCAGCCCCTACGTACTCATGACCGGCGGCCACGTCGCCATCACCATTGTCCCTGATGCGCTGGGCGGTATCGCCCAGAAAGCCATGCGCCTGGTGGCCTCGCTTTTTGGCCTGGCCTTTTGTGCAGCGCTTGCCTACGCCTCCTGGGTGTATGTACTGGAAGCCATGCACGGCAACTGGACCACCGGTTCGGTCTGGAACCCGCCGCTCTGGCCGGCGCTTATGCCCATGGCATTAGGCGCTTCGCTATTGGTACTGCAATACGTGGCTGAAATTCTGCGCGGGGAGCACTGAGCATGGATCCGATTACCTTAGGCATTATTGTAGCCATCGCGCTGATTGCGCTCATGGCCATTGGTACCCCTATCGCTTTTGCGCTGGGCGGTGTATCGCTACTGGCGCTACTTTATGATCGCGGGCTTGCCGAGCTCACCTACTTTGGCGAAACATTTTTTGACCGCATTGCGGAGTTTGGCTTTGTCGCCATTCCGATGTTCATCTTGATGGGCGCGGCTGTCGCCTCATCGCCCACCGGACGCGACCTTTATCGCTCGCTCGACTTATGGATGGGGCGCTTACCGGGCGGCCTGGCGGTCTCCAATATCGGCGCTTGCTCCATCTTTGCCGCCCTTTCGGGCTCGTCCCCGGCCACCTGTGCAGCGATTGGTAAAATGGGCATTCCAGAGATGCGCGTGCGTGGCTACCCGGATGGCGTAGCGGCTGGTTGTATTGCCGCAGGCGGCACCCTGGGCATTCTGATTCCGCCATCGGTCACCATGATTATCTACGGTATTTCTACCGAAACCTCAATCGGTCGGTTGTTTATCGCAGGCGTGGTGCCGGGCTTTATGCTCGCGGGGCTGTTCATGATCTGGACGATGATCGCCTGCAAAATGGCCGGTGGTTATAACAACCCGTTGGCGGAGTCTGCCGAGCGCCTGAAGCAGACGGTTAAACACAACGTCGATAGCAACTTGAAGGCGTTAGTGCGCGTTCTGCCTTTTCTAGGCGTGGTGGCGGGCATTTTATTTGCGCTTTACGGCGGGGTGGCGACACCCTCGGAAGCGGCGGGTGTAGGCGCCTTCTTATGTCTGGCGCTGGCCATTTTAATCTATCGCATGTGGCAGCTGGGCCCGATCAAACTGATCATGCGCGACTCGCTGCGCGAAAGTGTGATGATCATGCTGGTGATCGCCACCGCCGAAGTATTTGCCTACGCACTCTCCTCGATGTTTATTACTCAGACGGTGGCCGCCGCCATTGCCGACCTGGAGGTCAACCGCTGGGTGTTAATGGGGGTGATTAATCTCTTTTTACTGGTAGCTGGTTTCTTCTTGCCACCGGTGGCAGTCATCGTCATGACCGCGCCGATTCTGCTGCCAATTATCATGGCCGCCGATTTTGACCCTTACTGGTTCGCCGTAATCCTGACCATCAACCTGGAAATCGGTCTGATCACTCCGCCTGTGGGGCTGAACCTGTTCATTATCAAAGGCATCGCACCAGATATCTCGCTGCGCGACATCCTGATGGGCAGCCTGCCCTACGCGCTGTGCATGGTATTGGGCATCTTGCTGCTGTGCCTCTTCCCGGGCATCGCGCTGTGGTTACCCAACTTGATAATGGGTTAAGGAGCTGAGCCATGAACATGATGTTTCTGCAGGAGATTTTTAACAATATCACTCAGCGTGATGCACTGTTACGGCGCCGCAACCCAGGGGCGCTTACTCCGGACCATGATCATCTGGTGAGTGCCTGTCAGGCGCTTCTGGCAAGCGACGGCGAAGCTTCCAGCATTGCCTTGGCAAGCCGGGCGCTAGCTATCTACCAACGCTTATCAGCCGCAGAAAAAGCCAGCTTTTTTGCACGCCTGGCCAGCGACTTTGCCGCCGACGCTGCGCAAATTGATGAAGCCTATGCGGCCTACTCAGAAGCCCGCGACAACTACACGCTACAAACCCTGTTTGACGCCTGCGAACCGCGCCGTCAGGAGCTTTTTCGGCGCTTGAACCTGGCCCGCGACGGCACCTATGAGCTGGTCAAGATGCGCGAAGACCTGCTGGGGTTGCTGCGCGAGCAGCCCGAACTGGGGCCTATCGACGACGACTTTGCGCACCTTTTCGGCTCCTGGTTTAACCGCGGCTTTTTAATGCTTAAACGAATCGACTGGAACACGCCAGCCTCTGTGCTTGAGAAGATCATCCGTTATGAAGCGGTGCATGAGATTCAGGACTGGAATGACCTACGTCGACGGCTGGATGCTCGTGACCGGCGCTGCTTTGCATTCTTTCACCCGGCGATTGGCGACGAGCCGCTGATCTTCGTCGAGGTGGCCCTGCATAAAGGGCTGCCGAGTCGCATTCAACCGATTCTGGTGGGTGAAGAAAACGGCGCTGATCCCGAAGATGACGATACGGCTGCCTTCTTTGGGATCAGCAACTGCCAAACCGGCCTGCGCGGCATTTCGTTTGGTAACTTTCTGATCAAGCAGGTGGTACAGGAGCTTTCACAAGAACTCCCTCAGCTTAAATACTTCGTCACGCTGTCGCCGGTTCCCGGGTTTGCCCAATGGCTCACCGAGCAGCGTGAGGATGAGCAGTGGCCGGAAACCCTGCGCAGCACGCTGGGTGAGCTTGAAACGCCCGACTGGCACCACGATGCGGTACGCGAAGAACGCCTGAAAACCATTATTCGCCCTCTGGCCGCCCGCTATCTGATCGAAGCCAAAAACGCCAAGGGCTTGCCTCTCAACCCTGTCGCCCGCTTTCACCTGGGCAACGGCGCTGAACTGCATCGCATCAACTGGCTGGGCGATATCTCGTCCAAAGGCGTCAAGCAAGCGGCGGGGCTGATGGTCAACTATCTATATGTGCTTGATGACATTGAACGCAATCACGAAAACTATACCGCCAAGGGCACCGTTGCCTGCTCAAATGAAGTGCGTGACCTTGCGCGTCGCGCCCGCAAGCTGGCCAAGGGAGAGACCGCCAAATGAACCACAACCTGTTTGAAACCTTTGCCGCCAAGATGCGCGAGCGCGCCGACGCTGACTTTATTACCACTCGTGAAGGCCGCCACTATAGTTACACCGATGCGCTGAACATAAGCGCCCAGCTTGCCGGTGCCTTGACCGAGCTGGGCGTGACACAAGGCGACCGCGTTGCCGTCCAGGTAGATAAAAGCCCTGAGGCAATACTGCTTTACTTGGCCTGCCTGCGTATTGGCGGCGTTTATCTGCCCTTGAACACCGGCTATACCGGCGATGAAATTCGCTACTTTTTAAACGACGCCGAACCTGCGCTGTTTGTTTGCCGCCCCAAGCTAGAAGATGAAGCACAAGCACTTGCCGCTGAAACCGGCTGCCCGGCGGTGGCAACGCTGGGTAGTGCGGCGGATGGCAGCCTGATGGAAACATCCCTTCGCTCAGCGCCCTGTGAGGAGATCGTCACGTTGGGCGAAAACGATCTGGCGGCGATTTTATATACCTCCGGCACCACCGGGCGCTCTAAAGGCGCCATGCTGACTCACCGCAACCTGGCGTCCAATGCTGAAACGTTAGTAACAACCTGGCACTTCAGTGCCGATGATCGGCTGATTCATGCGCTGCCCATTTTTCATACGCACGGGCTGTTTGTGGCGTGTAATGTCGTCTTGATGGCTGGCGCCAACATGCTGTTTCTGCCCAAGTTTGATGCCGATATCATCTTTGAGGAATTGCCCCATGGTAGCGTGATGATGGGTGTGCCCACGTTCTATACCCGGCTGGTTCAGGACGCGCGATTAACACCGCAGGCGGCGGAAAACATGCGCCTGTTTATCTCGGGCTCGGCACCGCTGACCTCTGAAACCCATGAAGCGTTTGCAGCCAAGACCGGCCATGCGATTTTAGAGCGCTACGGCATGACCGAAACCAATATGAATATCTCCAACCCCTATCAAGGGGAGCGCCGTGCGGGCACCGTGGGAATGCCGCTGCCCGGTGTGGATATTCGAATTATCGATCGGGAGTCAGGCGCGGAAGTCGATGAAGGCGACATCGGCATTCTTCAGGTCCGCGGGCCTAACGTGTTTATCGGCTATTGGCGAATGCCCGAGAAAACCCGGGAAGAGCTGCTCGATGACGGCTTTTTCATCACCGGCGATTTGGCCATGCGTGACGCCCAGGGCTATGTGCATATCGTGGGCCGCGATAAGGATCTGGTGATTTCTGGGGGCTACAATGTTTATCCCAAGGAGGTGGAGCAGCTTATCGATGAGCTGGAGCAGGTGGTTGAGTCGGCGGTGATTGGCTTGCCGCATCCTGATTTTGGCGAAGGGGTAACGGCGGTTGTGGTTTGCCAGGCGGGCGCGACGCTTGATGAGGCCACGATTTTTGATCACCTGGCAGGACGCCTGGCCAAATATAAGCAGCCCAAACGGGTCTTTTTTGTCGAGGAGCTGCCGCGCAATACCATGGGCAAGGTGCAGAAAAACGAATTGCGTAAGCGCTTTGCTGACACATACCGCTCAGTTTAATCCCGCTTCACCTAGCGATTCGAGCCACTAACAACGCCGCCTGCTCTTTGAGCTCATCGTGAGCTTCTTGAGTGCGGCGTTTTTCTGCTTCGCTGCCCAGAGAGTCAATCTTGGCTTCAACGTTGAGCAGCACGCTGCGTAATGCCGCAGCCAGCAGCTCTCCCCCGGCTCGGGTGTCGCTGGCAAATTGCTGCTCGCTGCACCCACCCGCCCGGATGCACAGGCTCAGAGCCTTCTGGCACAGCCGTGCCGTTTGTAGCGGCACGTCGACCGCCGTGGCGGCGGCTTGCTGAATCGCGCTGCATCGGGCCGTTTTTTCGTGTTCGTCATGGTGGGGCATCTGAAATGCCGCCATCAATCCTTCAAATGCCGCAATGTCCTTATCGGCCAAGGGGCCAAGCTGCTCTTTTAAGCGCTCGCCTTCATCAAGCAGAGCGCGTCTGGTCTCGCTTGTCTCATGCTGTTGACTCAGGTGCAGCCCCTTGAGAATCAGCGCCACGCCCAAGGCGGCAGTCACGCTGGCTGCGGCCCCACAGCCTGGCATGGGTTTTCGGGCAAGTGAATCGCCAAAATGGCCAAGCGTTTGTTCCCAAATGGGGGTGTGGCCTTGTCCAGCATCCTGCATATACGTTACTCCGAAGATCTTGGCGGTGGGATAGAACTCATACCTGCCCCTCAGGTCTTACAAGCGGGTGCCGGGGTTTCTATCTTTGAAACAAACGTCAGCTTTTTGAAACACACTTCAGCTTTTGAAACACACTTAGGTCAGTATGGTTCACCTTGGGCCATCATGTGTTATTAGCCGCCATGCGATATTAGCCAGCATAGAGGCGAGGCGTGGTAGCGTACAGGCAGCGTGATGAAAACCGCGACTTGTCCAAGACCATGACCGACGCCTTACCTCAAGGTGTATTCATTGGCCGAAATCGCAATGAGTTGTACTTCGCTAGAAGGTTATTTAGCGTTGATGCTAAACTAAATTTCACTTTGCATAAGGAGCTTGCTGTTTTGACAACTTCAAATGACATCGGCGCGCGGTCTGCCGCCGATCTTTATCGTTTTGTTACCGAAGCTACCGCACAACCCGATACCAGCGAGCTTGAGTGGCCGGATGCCAACCTCAGCCTGGACGAGGCCAACCAGACTCTGATCTGGGAACTTCACGATTACGGCAATCTAACCCTGACCCTGTCGCGTAGTGACAACGAATGGATTGCCATGACGGCGATTGCGGCGGTAGACAGCGTCAGCAACCAGGCCGAGCTCAATGAGGTGCTGCTGCGCCAAGGCCTCGCCCTACCGCTGGCATCTGTCGGCATCGTCGCTATTGATGGGCGTGATTTCTACGTGGCCTATGGCCAGCTATTTGGCGACTCAAAACTGGCGTCCATTTGCGCTGAACTGCACGCAACGGCCAGTGCCGCCATGGAAGTCGCCGGTCTGATTCAGGAACACTTTTCTTAACCATTTTTCATCTTAATACGCTTTTCAGGAGCAACTCTTATGTTAAGTAAAATCATGACGGCCTTACGCGGTAAAGCCAATGAAACCGGTCAGGCGGTCGTTGATTCTCAGGCCCTGCGTATTCTGGATCAGGAAATTCGTGATTCCGAACATCATCTCAAGCAGTCCAAGACCGAACTGGCACGCCTGATGGGCCAGCGTCAGCTGAACAGCAATAAAGCCGACACGCTGGAAGGCAAGATTAGCGAGCTTGAGCAGAGCGCTGAGGCCGCACTGGACAAAGGCGAAGAAGCACTCGCAGTGGAAGTCGCCGAGCGCATGGTGGCCATGCAGGAAGAACTCGACGCCGAGCGTAATATCGTCAGCGAGTACGATGCCAGCATCGAGAACCTGCGCGGTGCCATTCGTAACACCGAAAACCAGCTGCGCCAGCTCAAACAGCAGGTAAGCGTGGTGAAGGCGACTGAATCTGCACAGAAGGCTCAGTCTGCCGTGGCGGCGCGCCACTCGGGCCAGAACAGCGCCATGGGCAGTGCCATGGAGTCCCTCGAGCGTATTCGTGAACGCCAGCAGCTTAACTCCGCCCAGATGCAGGCCGCCGACCAGATGGCCGCTGAGGAGAGTGGTTCATCGCTCGACGCACGTTTGAAGGCCGCCGGTATTGGCGCAAGCGACCGCAAGGCCGAAGACGTGCTGGCCCGCCTGAAAGCCAAAAAGAATACGCCACAAGCGTAACTAAAATAGCGCCCGCCCAAGCGGCGGGCCTGTTCTCAAGGAGCGAGCAGTGCCTATTTTTGTACGTCTTCTAAAGGCGCTTCAAGCATCCACCATCAGCGTCAGTTGGACCTTTCTGTTTTTGATGGTTATCGGGCATTCGGCGCTTTCCTGGGCTGCCATGGCCGTTGCCGATGAAGTAGTGGCAAGCTCCTTTCGGCTGTGGATGTACTTTTATGTCACCACCACGACTACCGTGGGCTATGGTGATTTCAGCCCTCAAACACCAATTGGCCAGTGGGCAGCCACACTGTGGGTAATTCCCGGCGGCATCATCTTGTTTGCTGCGTTTATCGGCAAGGCAACGGCCAACATTAGCTCAACCTGGAGAACGCTGGTGCAGGGTAATGCGAACTATGACGGCCTTACCGGCCATACGCTCGTGATCGGTTGGCACGGTGAGCCAACAGCCAATATCATTCGTATCCTTCAGGCGGATCCTAACCTGCCGGACGATATCGTGCTGTGCGTGGCCGCCGATATCGATAACCCGCTGCCCGGCAGTATCAAGTTCGTCAAGGGCGAAAGCTTCTCCGACGCCGAACTGCTTAATCGGGCAGGTATCAAGGGCGCCAGCCGCATCATTATCTACGACAAGGTCGATGAGCGCGTGGCAACTATCGCGCTTTCGGTGTACGACCAGAAATCGCCGGGTTGCCATATGGTAGCGCACTGCGACAACCCTTCGACTGCCAGCATGTTGCGCCGCACGCTACCGGGTATCGAGTGTACCCAAGGGCTCTCTATCGAAATGCTGGTGCGCTCGGCAACTGACGCGGGGATCAGCCGGGTGGTCAATGAGCTGCTGGCCATCGGCCAGGGAGCTACTCAGTTTCAGGCCTGTTTACCCACCACCCTGCCCAGCGAGCAGAGCGTGCGTTACGGCGATTTGATGGCAAAGGCGAAAGCGGACAACAACGTGACGCTGCTAGGCGTCTGGCGCCCGGCAAGCGATGAACGCCAACTATTGAATCCGCCTGCCGACTTCGCGGTGACGGCAGGTGATACCCTCTACTATATGGGCGATCAACGCCTGAGCGAAGATGATCTTGTCGCTCTGTTTCAGTCTGCTCTGGGGAGAGTTACCTGATGTTCAAAACCTTGAAAAGCCTGTTTGGCGCCTCTGATGATACCGCTCAAGCCGAGAGTAAAGCGACCTTCAATGCGGGCCTGCCGCTGGGCATGACGTCTGAAGATTTCGAAGGGCTACGCCTTGATGGCCGCGTCAAGATTGCACTTGCCGAGCTTAGCGCGTTTCCGGACACCCTGTTTGGCTGGTCCAGCGAGCCCTACCACCATGTGGCGGCCGTTGGCCATGTAGATCTGGGCCAGGGCGCTCACCTGGTGCGCTTTTATCTGGATAACGATACGTGGCTGCAGGCCAATGTCGAAAACCAGCAGGTGGTCGAGTACAAGCTATTTGATTTTTATCGCGTCACCCATCTTTCGGACGTCGAGTTTGATGCGCTGATCAACGCAGATGACAAGAAAGCGGGCGAACTTGGCGCGCAGTCCATCACCGTTGAAGCAACTGACACAAGCGGGCGTGAATGTCAGTATCAGCGTGTATGGGGCGATGAAGCGAGCCTATGGTCGCCGCCTGTGCTGCTTGAAGAGCAGGTAATGACCACGGAAAGCGTCATGACGCGTAGCGTTACCCATCATGCCATGCTTTACGAGCGCCAGATTGAAGGCTCTGAGCGCATGGAATACGTGCTGCTGAATGCTGAAAATGACGGCGAAGGCGGCTTCATGCTGGTGCAGAATCTGGGGGTTGATGTTACCTCCGTGGACATTGATGCTATTTAAACGGCGCCAGCCATCTACACTGTTTATTCTTAACCAAGGAAGATCCTACACATGCTGTATTTACAAGGCCTCCCCCACTTCTTGGGCTATCTGATTGGCGCGCTGGTGCTTCTCGTGGCGTTCATGTACTGCTATAGCCGGATTACGCCTCACCACGAATGGACACTGATTCGTGAAGGTAACGCCGCGGCCGCTACCGCTTATGCGGGCTCGATTCTAGGCTTCACCCTGCCGCTTTACAGCGCCATGGCGAACTCCGTTAGCTTCATCGATTTCATCCTGTGGGGCATCATCGCGTTCGGCGTTCAGTTAGCCACCTTCTTCGGGCTGAAAATGGTGCTGAAAAATCAGGGGGAAAGTCTTTCACTGCACATTACCGAAGGCCATATGGCATACGGCGTTCTGGTCGGCAGCGTATCGATTGCGGTAGGCCTGATCAACGCAGCCTCGATGACGTGGTAAGGAGTTTACAGATGGCAAATCACGATCAGACACCGCACCTTCCTCGTCGCAAACGCAGTGCCCGCCTGTCATTGGCGATGATGGGAGCTAGTGCCTTCGGTCTTACCGCCTGTGGCCAGCCGGAACAGACCACCGATGTCAGCTTCGATAGCCCACGCAGCTACCAGAGCGTGGATGAGTGCGTAGCCGCCGATGTGTATACCCAGAGCGCCTGCGAAGAAGCCTACGAAGCGTCGATCAAGGAAGTGCCACGCTTCAATACGCTTGAAGCCTGTGAAGCAGAGCATGGCGAAGGTGCTTGCGTCGCGCCCAGCGAAGAGCAGGCCCAGGCGGCGACCGGCAGCAGCGGCGGCAGCTGGTTTATGCCGGCGATGATGGGCTATATGGTCGGCAATATGATGTCGCGCTCAAGCAGTGGCGCCACCAGCCGTGGTGTCTATCAGGAGCCGGTGTATCGCAACCGCCAGAATCAGGGCAATTGGAATACCGCCAACAATCAGGCTAGCCAGCGTGTCAGTCAGCGCCAGCAGACCATGCGTACCTCTGCCATGCAGAACCGTCAGTCAGCCACACAGCGCAGCGGCTTCGGCTCACGTTCCTCTGCCCGCGGGGGTTGGGGTTCGTGACCCGCAGCGGATATTCACATGCTTAGAATCGACGTGGCAGAACGCCCCAACTGGAAAACCCTGGCTCATGAGCTGGGGTTTCATTTTCATACCATTGACGGCGAGCCTTATTGGAAGGAAAGCGCTTACTATCAGTTTACGCTTGAACAGGTAGAACGGGATATCGAAGCGCCTACCGAAGAGCTTCATGAAATGTGCATGGAGCTTGTGGACAGGGTTTGCCACTCCAACGCGCTGATGCAACGCCTGGCCCTGCCGGAGTTCATGTGGGATACCATCCATGACTCGTGGGTATCCGGTCAGCCGCACCTTTATGGACGGATGGATTTTGCCTATTCAGGCCAAGGCCACGCCAAGCTGCTCGAGCTCAACTACGATACGCCCACCTCGCTTTACGAAGCGGGGTTCTTTCAGTGGGTGTGGCTTGAGCAAGCGATTCAACAGGGCATCATCCCGCGCCGTGCGGATCAATATAACTCCATTCAGGAGCGATTGATCAATGCGATGGCGCATATTGGCGACCGCCTTGAAGACCGAACGCTTCACTTCTCATGCATCAAGGACAATATTGAGGAACGGGCAACCGTCCACTACCTGCAGGATGTCGCCGTACAGGCGGGCGTTACGGCGCCGTTTGTGTTCATGGAAGATATTGGTTACCAGAGCGGCAACGACTTTTTTGTCGATCTGGATAACCAGCCTATTCAGGCGCTGTTCAAGCTCTACCCCTGGGAGGAGCTTGCCGATGATGCCTTTGGCGAGAAAATACCGCAATTGGCAACCCACTGGTTCGAGCCACCGTGGAAAGCCATTCTCTCCAACAAAGGTATTCTGCCGCTGCTTTGGGAGCACTTTAAAGGCCATCCCAATCTTTTGCCCGCCTACTTTGAAGAGAAGAACGCCGCACCGCTGCCACCTGGCTGGGTGCGCAAGCCGTTCTTTTCGCGCGAAGGCAGCAATATTGAGCTGTTAACACCGGAGGGCCAGCGCGAAGCGGTAGACGGCCCGTATATTGACAGCCCCTGGATTCGTCAGGCCTACCACCCTATGCCACGCTTTGGTAATCATCACGCCTTAATCGGCAGTTGGGTGGTAGGTGACAGGGCCTGTGGTATCGGCGTGCGGGAAGACGTAGGGCGGATTACCAAGGATTCATCCTGCTTTGTGCCCCACGCCATCGTATGACGCGCTATTGATACCCTAAAGGAAAACCTACGCCGCGTCGGCGCCCTGGGGAGTAAATTGTCCAGGGCGTTCAAATAGCTGCCTAATAGGCGCTAGCCGCGCCGCGTCATGTTTATGCGCCATTGAAAAATGCCGTGCGCCCACCCAGCAAAGTGGTACCGAAAGCACTGTCTCTTTGGGCACGCCCTGCTGGGTTAATTGCAGCAGGACATCGTCACTTTCTGTGGGGTGCCAATG
This sequence comes from Halomonas sp. AOP7-B1-5, assembly GCF_052353045.1. Lineage (NCBI taxonomy): Bacteria > Pseudomonadati > Pseudomonadota > Gammaproteobacteria > Oceanospirillales > Halomonadaceae > Halomonas > Halomonas sp. AOP7-B1-5. The sequence goes on from NZ_JBQTDC010000019.1 coordinate 75,384, forward strand.
CGCCAAGAGTTCAAAAGGTGCGGCCTGAGAGATACGCATAGCCAGCATGCCTGTTTCAGGCTGACCGTAGAGCTCAACGATTTGTGCAACGCCTTGAGAAACCAGCGTCTGGTGCGTTTCCTTATCCAAGGGGGCGGTCGTTACGGCGGTAATGTTGGCGGGTAACGATGGCAGGCGCTGCGCCAGTTGACGCCAGCGGTCACTGCTCGTCACCACGATATCGCCCGCATTCAGGTCCCACAGCGCATCGGCATGATCAAATAGCGAGCGTGTTTTAAAACCGGCTTCCTGAGGTAAAAGTGCGCCCAGCATAAAGCCGAAAACGGTTTGCAGCGGCAGCCAGCTGACCAGCGTGCGGTTCGCGCGCGGCTCGGCATCCAATAATGCCTGGAGCGCTTTCACTTCCTGAGTCAGTGATTCCGCCTCATGAACATACTGGTGCTGTAACTTATGGCTAAAGGCGCCGCCTGCAACGGTATCAAATAAATTGAGGCGATTAATACATGCGGTTTCACTTAACGCATTGGCCCATTCCTCCAGGGTGATGGACGCATCGGTAAGTAGTTCACCATCGGATAAATCGAAAAAGTGCTGAACGGCATTAACCAGTCCGCTGCGCTCGGGCGTACCCGCTGAAGGCAACATATCCGTATGTGCCGGGCAGTGACGCGAGGCAATATCGCGCAGCACGCTAAATAATGTGCTAGAAGTGAGTGACAACATGCTGCTTCCTTAGCAAGAATTATCATTTCCATTGGCGCGCAGAATACGTTTTTGTACTATTTTTGTCAAAAAAACCAGCAATACACCTCAAGAAATCTAAAAAATATTTACAATTATTTTCAATAACTTAAGTTAATTCAGCTTTCCATTAATTAAGGCCACCTATACTTAATTAATATTAAGACATTACTTTTTTAAAAAAATTATGCAAAAGCTTGTATAAAAAATATAACCTCTCAGGTTAAAAAGCGTTAATACAAAAACTAGACAATATTCATAAAAATCGCTGAAATCATTACTACAATATCCCACCCTCTACCCCTTACACCGCTCATCCGCGGTACTATTAGGCCTACTTAGCCCTGACGGGCATCGGCCAACTGGGAGCAATTTTGATAATGACGGCGCGTTGGAAATCTTTGCCTCTGCGGCTAAGGCTTTTTATCTCTTTTGGGACAGTACTAGCGTTGGCAATGCTGGTTGCCCTTTACCTGCAGGCTCGCTCTTATGGTCAGGCGCGCCTTGATGCACTTATCAACGAAGAATTGCCGGCTCAGGCAGAAAGCCTTGCAGCCCACCTCAGCCTAAATTTAAGCCCTGCGCTGGCGCTTTCCGAGAATCTGGCCAAG